>DAORHV010000274.1:0-1005 GCA_035438175.1 Candidatus Peribacteria bacterium | reverse complement strand
CTCATCCTTCCCGGTCGCGTCGCCGATCATGGCCGTCAAGCTGCCGATGAGCAAAATGACCTCGTGTCCGGCGTCCTGGAACCCCCGCATCTTCAGCAAAGGCACGCTGTGTCCCACGTTGATCTGCGCGCCGGTCGGCTCGATGCCGAAATACAGGCGCATCGGCTTGCCGCTTTTCTGTTTTGCGTCCGCGTCCGCGCGCGGCGTGACGCTCTCGATGCCGCGCGTGAGGAGTTCGTCGTTGGAAGTGAGATTCGCCATCCCCCGTAGCCTACGGCATACTCTGGCCATGCCGCAACGCGTCAAGAAGCCAAAAGCGCCCAAGATCGAGAAGGTTTCGAACAAGGCCGCCGCCGAATTGCCCGCCACCGAGTATTCGGTGCCGTGGCCAATGCGTCTGGATGCCTTCCTGGCCCAGCAGCCGGGCATGAAGAGCCGCTCGGCCGTGCAGAAGATGATCGAATCGGGATTGGTGAAGATCGCCGGCAAGAAAATCGACCGCTCGGGCTGGATGCTCAAGGGCGGCGAGAAAGTGGAAGTCCGCACTCCCCCGCCGGTCGACATGGACCTGGGCGTGAACACCAAACTCAAGCTGGAAGTGTTGTACGAGGACGACGACTGCTTCGTCATCAGCAAACCCGCCGGCGTGGCCGTGCACCCGGGCACCGGCATGGCGCCCGACGAAGTGACCATCCTCCACGTGCTGCAGCCCATGTTCAAGAAGTGGAAGCTGCCGTTCTCCCCCGCCGAGGTGCTGGTGCACCGGCTGGATAAGGAGACGACCGGCTGCATGCTCATCGCCAAGAACCCCAAGGCCCATCTGGCGCTGCAGCAGCAGTTCCAGGAACGCTCGGTGAAGAAGGCGTACCTCACGGTGGTGGCCGGACTCCCCTCCCCCGAAACCGCGATGATCGACGCCCCGATCGGACGCCACTCGGTGAAGCGCACGACCATGTCGGTCCTGCAGCACACCGAGGCCCGCTCGGCCCAGACCACGTACAAGAC
>DAORHV010000273.1:0-1083 GCA_035438175.1 Candidatus Peribacteria bacterium | reverse complement strand
GTCTCAAATTGAATTCGAGCAGAGTCCGAGCTGTAGGCGATGGACGAGGCCGAAGATATTTGATCCCTGGAGTGCCGAGCAACGCGAGGTGCGGAATCGGGAATAAGCCCAGGGTCGCCGGTTCAAGGCCGGCTCGTGACGCCATTGTTTCTCTCAAGGGCCTCACGGTAGTTCGACGGTGCGCGATTCCTACCCCTCTTTTCGGGTCAGCAGCACCAGCCCGGCGATCATGGGAACGGCGCTCAGCAATTGCTGCATCGTCACATTTTGGTGCAGGAAGACGTACGCGAATACGAACGTCATGAATACGCCGCATGCCGTCAGCCCCAGCGTTTTGGAGATGGGCAGCCGATGCAGCGCTTCCAGCCACAGCAGTTTCGAAATCCCGAGCAGGAACACGCCGTTCAGCGCGAGCAGCCACCAGGCGCCGGTCAGTGCCGCCGCCGGCGGAACCGGTTCGAACAGGAATGCCAGCAGGAACAGGAAGATGCATCCCGCCGCGCTGCGCACGAACATAAGCGTTTCTCCGCTTACCGCCCGGCGAGCACGCTGGGCGTACACGTTGCCGACCGGCGGTGCCATTGTGGCGATCAGGATGATCAGGTCGCCCGCATTCAGGCGCCCGCTCCATTTGGGCAGCAAAATGAACAACGCGCCGATCACCATCAGCAGCGCACCCGCGGCATGTGCCGGCACGAAACGCTCGTGCTTCCACAGGATGTTCACGATCAGGAACGTGAAGAATATTTCCATTTGTCCTACCACCGCGCCGTTGCCGGGCGTGGTGAACCGGAAGCCGGTGAACGTAAGGCCGTAGAACACGATGCCGATGAACAGCGTCGCCATGGCCATGTCGAACCAGGCGGTCCGCAGCAGCAATTCGCCCCAGCGTTTGCGCCGCGTGAGCACGAGCGCGAAGAACACCGCGGCGATCAGTGTGGCGATGGCGGCGGTGAACAGCGGCGCCAATTGTGAGACGGTCACCACGGTCAGTACCGGGAACGCGCTCCACAGGAACGCGGAAGAAAACGCAGCCACTTCGCCTTTGCGGGTCTCCGTCAGCATGCGGCGAGTATAGACCAC
>DAORHV010000272.1:0-1115 GCA_035438175.1 Candidatus Peribacteria bacterium | reverse complement strand
CTCGGACGTGATCATGTACTCCTCCTTCAGGCCGAAGCGGCGCTTGCCGAGCTGCAGCGGACGGATGCCGTGCGGATCGCGGAAGCCCAGCACGCCGTGGCCGCCGATCAGCGCGACCGCCGAGTACGCGCCTTTGCAGCGGCGGAAGGTCTGCTTCATGGCGCCGAAGATGTGCTTGGGCGTCAGGTTGCGCGGCTTCTGCTTCTCCAGCTCCAGCGAGAAGACGTTCAGCAGCACCTCGGAGTCGGAGTTGGTGTTCAAGTGACGGAAGGATTTCTGGAGCAGTTCCTTGGAGAGCTGCTTGGAGTTGGTGAGGTTGCCGTTGTGCGCCAGCGCGACGCCGAACGGGCTGTTCACGAAGAACGGCTGGGCCTCGAACTCGCTGCTGCAGCCGGCGGTGGGGTAGCGCACGTGGCCGATTCCCATGGGGCCCTTCAAGCGGGCGAGCGAGCGTGCGTGGAAGACTTCCGTCACCATGCCGTTGGATTTCTTCAGGTGGAATTGGCTGTCGTACGTCACGATGCCGGCCGCGTCCTGGCCGCGGTGCTGCAGCACGATGAGTCCGTCGTACAGATCCTGGATGACGTCACGGAAGCCGGAAACGGCGATAATTCCACACATAAAAAACGATTAATGAGAAAGGGCAAAGCACGGCCGTCCCGCAATGGGGGAGGCCGGAAAAGCGCGGTAGGGGGCTACCATGGGGGCATTGTACAGAGTTGTTCTTCACCCGCAAGAGTCTTGTGGCTCGATTGACACGAAAACATGCACGAGTCCGGACTTCGGTATCCCGATCTTTTGACAAAGACGGGCGCAATCCTTTAAATCGACCCCCAATGTCCAACCGACAGCTGCACTTCGCAAAGGCTCCGGCCAGCCAGGAAACCACGCTGATGTTCGATGCGCTGGACCGGTGGCGGATCGCCGAGCGGTTCGGCATCGACCGCGTGCACGACAAAACGCGGATGGAGATTTACGAGGCCGTCGCCGACGGGAGGCGCTGCGACCGGTTCCAGGACGTCGTGCGAGATCTGGCTTCCGTCGCAGGAGCGGTCGCCAAAGACGAACTGATGGTGGTGAACTGGGATGAGTTCACCAACGATCTGCCCGAGGGG
>DAORHV010000271.1:0-1117 GCA_035438175.1 Candidatus Peribacteria bacterium | reverse complement strand
TCTGCATCTTCTTCGTCGCCTTGTCGCGGAGCACGGCTAAGTCGGGGATGAGACCGACGTACCAGAAGAGCATGCTCACCGTCGCATACGTCGACACGGCGAACACGTCCCAGATCAGCGGCGAGCGGAACTGCGGCCACATGCCCATCGAGTTCGGGATGGGGAGCAGCCAGTACGCGAGCCACGGACGACCGGTGTGCAAGAGCGGGTACATGCCCGCGCACATCACGGCGAACACGGTCATCGCCTCGGCCGAGCGGTTGATCGACGTGCGCCACTCCTGCCGCAGCAGGAGGAGGATCGCCGAGATCAGCGTTCCGGCGTGGCCGATGCCGATCCACCAAACGAAGTTGATGATGTCCCAACCCCACATGGTGGGATGATGATTACCCCAGACACCGACGCCGGTCGTGGCCTGGTAAAACAACATCGCGCCCAACAGCCCGAGCAGGATCACGCTCGGGACGAAGGCGGCCCACCACCACGCCGGCACTTTGCCTTCGGTGATGGCGGACACCTGGTCGGAAATCCAGCCGAAGCTCCGGTGGTTTTGCACCAGCGGTACGCGCTCCAATTCCTTGGGCGGAACGGGCACTTGAATCTGAGTCGCGGCGTCAGACATTAGTGCGCTCCTTTCTCGCCAGCGTGAGCCGGGGCGGCTTCACCGTGGCTGTGATCGTGGCCGGCAGCGCCGTGACCGTGTTGGAAGGGGTCGCCATTCTTGTCTTTGTATTCCTCGAAACTCATCGGCCACTCGGCGTAGTCGGGCATGGCTTTGTTCGGATTCCGCAAGCGCGCCAGATACGTCGTGCGCGGCTTGGTCTTCAAAAACTCCAGCACCGTGTAATCGCGTTCCTGCGCCTTGAGCTTGGAGACGCGGCTCTCGGGATCGGCCACGTTGCCGAACACGATGGCCTCCGCCGGGCAGGCCTGCGCGCACGCGGAGGTGAACGTCCCGTCCGGCACCACGACGTCGCCCGAGGCGCCCGCCTTGACCTTTTGGGCGATCTTCGCGCCTTCGATGCGCTGGACGCAGAAGGTGCATTTCTCCATGACGCCGCGCATCCGCACCGTCACGTCCGGGTTCTTGATCATCTTGATCAAATCCCATTCGTCC
>DAORHV010000270.1:0-1117 GCA_035438175.1 Candidatus Peribacteria bacterium | reverse complement strand
TTTCGGCTGCGTGATCGTGCTGTCCGCGGTGCGCAAGATCACCTACGCCCCGTGGGAACGCCGCGTCATCCTGGCGCCGCTGTACTCGTTGTGGCTGCTGCAGTACACCGCCGCGAACCTGAGCAACCAGACCCAGACGTTCCTGGACATTTCGTACACGCACCTGCATTTCCCGGCCATCGTGGTGAGCGTGGTCGCGCTGGCGTTCATCGTGTCGTCGCTCGGGTTGCTGGCCATGTTCGGCTGGCGCTTCCAGCAGGGCCGTCCGTTGCCGCCGTTGTCGGCGGTGGTGGCGATCCTCTCCATTTACCTGTGGTTCACGCCGGTCTACTCCAGCCCGTACTACCAGCTGATGATCCCCTTCTTCCACTCGCTGCAGTACCTGCTGTTCGTGCTCGTCTACAAGCGCAATGAATCGCTGATCGAAACCCATGAAACGGCTCCGGCAACCGAAAAAGGTTCACGCCGCCGCCTCACGCTGGCCGCGACGGCGTTGTTCGTGGCCATCCCCACGCTGCTGATGGCGGTGTCGATGTTCGGCGGATTCACCGGCAGCCTGGAAGATGCGCTGATCGCCACCTACGGCATGCTGGCCATCGTGTCGTCGTCGCTGTGGCTGACCACCGCTTGCGTCACGGGGGGCGTCGCTCTCGCGGTGTTACTGCTCCGGCTCGCATCCAAGCGCGGTTCGCTGTGGTACTTCCTGTCGTTCATCGCCCAGATGCTGCTGCTCGGCATGCTGCTGTTCAGCGTGGTACCGACCGCGCTCGACATCCTGGCCAAGAACGCGCTGCTGCCCAAAGCGATGCTGGTGAACGCGGCGACGTTCGGCACCACCTTCTACCTGTTCGTCTTCATGGTGTTCGTGAACATCCACCACTATTTCGTAGACAACGTCCTGTGGCGGCGCGACAACCCCAACATCCGGCAGTACCTGTTCCATTGAGCCCGGCCGCCCGAAACTCTGCTATTCTCGGATTCGCATGAGGTCCGCCTCCCCTTCCCGCGCTTTCCGTTCCGCACTCGCGTTATTCAGCGCCGGGCTGTTCCTCGTTCCGGCACTGGCCGCGGCCCACGAAGTCTACGTGCTGACGCCGGCCGAGATCGCGGTGGATAT
>DAORHV010000269.1:0-1132 GCA_035438175.1 Candidatus Peribacteria bacterium | reverse complement strand
GATCATAGCGTTCGAGAATCTCCCGGATGGTGAAGAAATTGCCCAGCGACTTCGACATCTTTTCTTCGTCGACGCGGACAAAACCATTGTGCATCCAGTAGTTGACGAATGGACAGCCGTGCGCTCCCTCGGCCTGTGCAATTTCGTTTTCGTGGTGCGGAAACTGCAGATCCTGGCCGCCGCCGTGGATGTCGAAGTGCTTGCCGAGCAGTTCGGAGCTCATCGCCGAACACTCGATATGCCAGCCGGGGCGGCCCATTCCCCAGGGCGACGGCCACGCCGGTTCGTTCTCTCTAGCGTGCTTCCAGAGAACGAAATCGAGCGGGTCATGTTTGGCCGTGTCGACTTCCACCCGCTCACCGGCGCGCAGGTCGTCGAGCGACTTGCCGGAAAGCTTGCCGTAGCCGGGAAAACGACGCACCGAAAAGTTGACGTCACCATCGACCGCACGGTAGGCGAGTCCATTGGCGTGTAGACGCTCGATCATCGTGAGCATTTGCGGGATGTACTCGGTAGCCCGCGGTTCATGGTCAGGCTTCTCGACACCCAGGGCTGCAGCGTCTTCGTCCATGCAGCGGATGAAGCGTGCGGTGAGTTCGCCGATGCTCTCGCCGTTCTGTTGCGCACGCTGGATGATCTTGTCGTCGATGTCGGTAATATTGCGGACATAGGTCACGTGCAGCCCTGCCGTGCGCAACCAGCGTTGCACGATGTCGAAAACGACCAGTACGCGGGCGTGGCCCAGGTGGCAGTAATCGTAAACCGTCATACCGCAGACGTACATTCGGACATGGCCCGCTGCGAGCGGTACAAAGTCCTGTTTTTCCTTCGTCAGCGAGTTGTAGATTCTCAACATTCCTGGACTCATCGTGGTGGCGCACGCAACCGCGCGCAGAGCATTTTGGATTCGCCCTGCTTCTTGTTAGAATCTCCGGGTTGGGCGACCTCAGGTGGCGTGGAGTAGACCATGACGATGCGGTTTTCCTCCTTGTTTGGGCGGTGGCCGGCGGCTCGCCCGGCGCTCCTCGGTGGGCTGCTCACGGTCGGCCTGCCGTCTTTCGCGCTGGCCGACGCCCTGGCCGAAGCGCAGCGCCTGATGAAGCAGGGTCAATGGTCGTTGGCGATGGAGCGG
>DAORHV010000268.1:0-1165 GCA_035438175.1 Candidatus Peribacteria bacterium | reverse complement strand
ACCGCGCCGCTCATCAACCAACCGATGCCGGTGAGCAGCCCGAGCATGGGCAGGTACGCGTAATGGTCGGCGGCGAAATACAGCCCGTACTTCACCGCGGCCGGGAAGGTGGGGATGAGCGCGATGAAAAAGAAAGCGAGTCCCAGCGCCAGTCCGCTTACGCGTTTGCGCAGGGCCCAGCAGACTGCCGCCAGCAACAGAAGCAGCAGCCACGGCGCCAGGAACTCCGGTGTCCAGCCGACGGGCGTTTCCTGCAGATACAACACGCGCAGGTCTTCCGGGAAGAAGAAGCTGCGCAGGTACCACAACGTGGTTTTTCCGCCGAGCAGCGCCACGTCCAGCGCCGGGGCGCCGAGGCCGGTTTGTTTGGCGGCAACCGCCAAGAGCGTGAACAGCACGGAGATGCCTACGAACGGCACCAGACGTTTGGCCATCGCTTTGTCCGGACGGCTGCCACGCAGCAGATCGAGGAGCGCCAGGAACGCCGGCAGCGTGACGATCATGTACTTGGCCGTGAGGCCCACTGCGAACAACGCCAGACTGAGGAGCATGAGGTTGCGGCTACGGCGGTCCTGGGAGTACAGGTATGCCAGAGTCGAACCCAAAAAGAACGGTGTGGAAAGCACGTCTTTGCGTGCGGAAATCCAGGCCACCGCTTCGGTGTTCAGCGGGTGCAGCAGGAACACGAGCCCCAGGAAGAATGCGATCCGGCGGCTCTTCAGCACCAGTGTCAGCAACCAGGTCAGCAGACAGCCACCCAGCACGTGCAGCAGGAGACTGGTGAGGTGGAACTGGCACGGATTGGCGCCGGCGATGGCGTAATCCAGCTTCAGCGAGGCGATGGTCAGCGGCATGTACAACTCGGCGTCGAACCCGCTGAAGACCTGCGGCAGGTCGGTCCAGGTGCCGCTGGTGACCAGCGGATGCTTGAGTACGAACAAGTCGTCGTCGTACGTCAGGAAAGAGTCGTGCAGCGACGAACCGTACACCGCGAAACCGGCCAGCAGGAACACGGCGACCGTCAGCAGTGCGAAGCGGTTACGCATGGGATGAGTATACGGACACATACAGAAGAGCCCAATCCCGGTGAGGGGACTGGGCGGCTTGGACAGGAATGGTGATGTGATGTGACCCTGTCGGAGGCCGAACGCAGGCGCGGGTGCGC
>DAORHV010000267.1:0-1168 GCA_035438175.1 Candidatus Peribacteria bacterium | reverse complement strand
CCAACTACGACACCAACCTCTACCGCTCTGCGGTCGCAACCCTGAAGACCGATGGAAGCTTCAGCGCGCTTGGAACGCTCTCGGGCAAGACGCTGGTCGTCTCGGGCAACGGCTCGTTCACGGGCTCCGTGGTGGTCCGCAAAGGTATCTCCGGCGCGACGCTGGAAGTCCTCGGTACCGCCTCGGGAGCAGATCTGTACGCCACGCGCAGCATCACGGGTACCAACATCTACGCCGCCTCCACCTTCGGCGGCGCCGGATTGGCTGACTGCGATATCGCCGGCACCAGCAAGCTCCTGTGGGATGTTTCCACCAAGCGCTTCTCCTGCGGAACCGACCAGACCGGCGGCAGCGCCGGAACGAGTTCGTTCTCCGGCGGAGTGCTCCGCCTGGCCGATGCCCGCTACGTGAAGAAGCAGGGAGACACCATGACCGGTGCGCTCACCATCGATATCACCGGCGGCAACCGCAATACGCTCGGCCTCCGCGTGCTGAATACCATCTCCGGCGCGATCATCCATGCTGAAAACCTCCTGACCTCCAGCGGAGGGGAAATTATCGTCGGACGCGACGTGAACAAGGCGGTCAGCGTCATCCGCAATGCCGTTTCTCAGGTCGGCAACCTGCAAGAATGGCAGGCAAGCAACGGCAGCGTGCTGGCGTACATCAACCCCAACGGCACGGCTTCGTTCCAATCCGTGTACAACCTGAGCACGTATGCCACCACGAAACTCGGTACCGACGGCAGTTCCGTCATGATCGGTAATACGAACACGCCCAAGGCGCTGCTCGACGTGGCGGGAACCATCTCCGGCAAGACGCTGGTCATCTCCGGCAACGGTTCGTTCAGCGGCTCGCTGATCGCCAAGTCGATCTCCGGCACCACGCTGGAAATCCTCGGCACCGCTTCCGGTCAGAACCTGTTTGCCACCAAGTCCATCTCCGGAACCTACCTCTACGCCGCAACCACCTTTGGCGGCGCGGGATTGGCTTCGTGCAGCAACGCCACCACCTCCAAGCTGCTCTACAACAGCGCCACCAAACAGTTCTCCTGCGGAACCGACCAGACTGGAGGCAGCGCCGGAACGGCCAGCTTCTCCGGCTCCGTGCTGTTGCTTGGCGATGCCCGCTACGTGAAGAAGCAAGGCGACACCATGACCGGTGCGCT
>DAORHV010000266.1:0-1184 GCA_035438175.1 Candidatus Peribacteria bacterium | reverse complement strand
GCATGTACCCGGGCAAGAACCTGGGCGCGTTCGGCGAGGCCGGCGCGATCGTCACCGACGACGAGGAAATCGCCAAGCGCGTCCGCATGCTGCGCGAACACGGCATGCCCAAGAAGTACGAACACGCGCTGGTGGGCCGCAACGACCGCATGGACGGCATCCAGGGCGCCATCCTGAGCGTGAAGCTCAAGCAACTCGACGGCTGGAACGACAAGCGCCGCGCGCATGCCAAGCTCTACCACTCCATCCTGTCGCTCGTGGACGGCGTGGAATTGTTCGCGACCCACAACGACCGCGTGAGCAACTACCATCTGATGGTTGTGCGCGTGAAGAACCGCGACGCGGTGCAGAAGAAAATGGCCGAAAAAGGAATCTCGACCGGCATCCACTACCCCATCCCCATTCACCTGCAGCGCGCGTACGCCGAATGCGGCTGGTCGCCCGGCGACTTCCCCGAAGCCGAGGCCCAGGCCAACGACATCCTGTCGCTCCCCATGTTCGCCGAACTGACCGAGGCGCAGGTGGAGGAGGTCTGCGAAGCGCTGCGGCAGTCGCTCTAAAGGCTAATCCCCTTTGTGCATGTACGAGTCCATTTTGACGATGAGCCCGTGCAGGCTGTGGCCTTCGTTCACGACCGAATACATCTGCTCGGGCGACAGCGGCGCGTGATCGGCGTACTTCTGCACGAACGCCGCGATGGCCTCGGGCGTGTCTTCGGCGGGCGCGGCCGGAATGCCGATCGCCATGGCGTTGGCGTTGGTGGTGACCGGGTAGCAGCCGCAGGTCATGGCTTCCAGCATGGTCTTGTCGATGGTCTCGCTGGCCATGTTCAGGATCAGGCGGTGCCGGGTGTAAATCTCCGGCAGGCGGTTCATGGGCACCGTGCCGTGGAACACCACGCGGTGGCCCAGGTTCAGCGTCTTCACCAGTTCGCGCAGTTCGGCCACGTACTGCGGCTCGGCCTCGATGCCGTACACGTCCAGCGTGTACTGGTTATGCAGCTGCGTCAGCGCGCGGATGCACAATTCCAGGCGCTTGGAGCGGCTCAGGCGGTGCACGACCAGCAGGCGGGTCGTGTCGGCGCAAGCGTTTTGGCAAGTCGGCAAGAAGTCCAAATCGATGCCCTGGCCGACCACAACTTTCTTCGGCGATCCCTCGAATTGCGGCAGGCTCTGCGGCGTGCC
>DAORHV010000265.1:0-1193 GCA_035438175.1 Candidatus Peribacteria bacterium | reverse complement strand
GTCGCCTGATTATCGGAACCATTCCGGATTACTCGGTCACGCCCACCGGCAAGCAGTACGCGCTGGGGCGCGACGTGGCGGAGGGCCTGGCGGCCTTCAACGACGTCATCCGCGACGAAGCCGAGGCGCGGAACGTGGCCGTGGTGGACTTCGCGTCCATCGCCGCAGCCATGCGTGACGACCCCTCGTTGATCGCCGGGGACGGCCTGCATCCGTCGGCCGCCGCCCACCTGGTCTGGGAAGCGCAGATCCATCCGCTGGCAGCCAAAGCCGTGCGCTAGGCGCAAGACTCAATCCCACCCCGGTTCCCCATGGGTGTCGATTGCTTTTTTGTATGAATTCTTCCCATACTACGTCGACAACTCCGTCCTTATTTCCTCATTCCCAGTTTCGTATGCGTAAAGCCCGCAGCTTTCTGAAGAAAGTACTCCCGGTCTCGTTCGCTTCCGGTCTGTTGGCCGGCGTGGCGCTGACCAGCGTCGCGGTCGCCATCAGCGGCTCCGCCATTTTCCAGGACGTTCCTGCCGGCAGCTACTACAGCGACGCCGTCGGACGCATGTATTCGCTCGGTATCATCAAAGGAAAGGATGACACGCACTTCGATCCGGCCGGCACCCTCACCCGCGCAGACGCGGCCGTGCTCATGGACCGCTTGTACACCAAGCTGAACGGGTCCGTCGCTTCGTCGTCGTCCAGCTCGCGCTCGTCGTCCAGCTCCAGCTCCTCTTCGTCCTCGGTCTCCAGTTCGTCGTCGAGCAGCAGCTCGCAGGCCACGGTGGGAGACGCCGGTGGAGTCCACTTCTCGCAGCGTGAATACAACATCGATAAGAACGATGCCATCGGCAAAGTCGACATCGTCATCGCCCGCCTCGGCAAGAACACCGGCGCGGTCACCGTCGATTACTCCTTCAGCGGCTCCACCGCCGTTTCCGGCAAAGACTTCGACGCTATCAGCGGTACCCTGAGCTTCGCCACGCACGAGAGCAGCAAGAAGCTCACCGTGAAGATCTACAACAACACCTCGGCTACCGGCACCCGCAAAGTGAACCTGGTGCTCAGCAAGCCCACCGGAGGCGTTGTGATCGACAGCCCGGCAACAGCCGTGCTGAACATCAATGATCCGAACGTCAGTTCGTCGTCCTCGTCGGGCGGTTCCAGCAGCGCTGCGGTGACCGGACCGGTCTTCGCTTTCG
>DAORHV010000264.1:0-1245 GCA_035438175.1 Candidatus Peribacteria bacterium | reverse complement strand
GGGCGGTAGTTGTGCGGCCAGCCACTGAGTTTCTCGTGGCGTATTAACACAGAGTGACTGAGGCCGACGTTGACTTCGCCCCGCCAGCCTTTATCGTGCGATGCTATGAACACAACCGCAACAAGACTCCCCTTTTCGCCCGAGTCACAGACCGAACCGCGGGTCTGGGAAGTCTTCCGCGACATCAGCGCCATCCCGCGTCTTTCCGGCAACGAAGAAGGAGTGCGTCTGTACCTGACCAAGTGGGCGGTTCGTTTTCCGGGCGCGCAGATCGCCGCGGATGAACACGGCAACATTTCGGTACGCATCCCCGGCAAAGGCGCACGCAAAGACGCACCCGAATTCCTGATCCAGTCCCACATGGACATGGTGGGAATTAAAGAGCCGGATTCGGCGCATGATTTTTCGAATGACGGCATCGCACTGCTCACCGACGGCGAAAACGTATTCGCCGACGGGACCACGCTGGGCGCCGACAACGGGCTGGGGGTTGCCGGAACTGTGGCGTTCACGGAAGAGCTGGATGCGGGCGGCAACCATGGACCGCTGACGCTGCTCTTCACGGCGCGCGAGGAAACCGACAATGAACCTGCGCTGAAATTCGATCCCACGTTCCATGGCATCGGCAAAGCCATTCCGTACATCGTCAGCCTGGACGGCAACACCGAAGGCCACGTCGGGATCTACTGCGCCGGATACCAGGACATCCGGGCCTCGGTCACGCTGGCTGAAGATACGGACTTCTCGTTCGCCGGCGGACAAACCTACCGCCTGGACGTGAACGGCAAGAACCACCCCGGCGGACACTCCGGTCTGACGGCGCATCTGCGTTTGCCCAGCGCCAACCGCACGTTATTCCAGGGAGTACTGCCGTTGCTGCCGCCCGGATCGCGGCTGCTGAAGGAAATGAGCGGCGGCGAAGGGAAAACAGCCTGGCCGAAGGCTGCGACTGCCACGGTGTGGGTACCGGATACGCCGGATTCGTCATGGCGAGAACGGGTACATACGTATTTGCGCGAAGCGGCGCGGGTGGGCGAGGATGCGCTTGCAATGCACCCGGTAGAGCGAACTGCCGGAGCGTTGCGCGCCGACGTTCACGACGACCTGATGCGCCTGTTCCGTGACCTGCCCGACGGCGCGGTGGAAATCGCGCCGCATGGCATGCAGGCGTCGCTTTCGAGCAACTTGGGCAGCATCGAAACCGTGGAGCACGGCGAAAAACCGGCCACGCTGGAAATGGATGTC
>DAORHV010000263.1:0-1245 GCA_035438175.1 Candidatus Peribacteria bacterium | reverse complement strand
ACACACTAAATACCAAAACCATGGGGTTCGACCATCCTTCATTTCACGAAGTCGACCAAAACCTTGAATATTACTTTGACTACTTTTAATTGCGGTTGTTTCAGCACGGCGACCGGCGCGATATGCAGCAATCCGCGGCTGAGTCCGGTTTGCAGAATGGCTTCGTTCGAGAGCGAAGTCAGCGTGAAGATGGCGGTCTGTTCGGCGAACGCCGCTGCGACGAACAGCGTGAGCACGTTCCAGCCGCGCTTGCCGTTGGCGATTCCCAGCACGGGCAGCAGCAGGGGAATCAGCAGCCAGTTCGGCTCATGGCTCAGGTGGAACCAGATCGCCTGCAGGGCGGCTGCGGAGAATCCGAAGGAAACACTGGAGACGGCTTTGGCATTGCCGAACGACAGTCCGTGCGACCACTTGAATGCCAGCCACGGCAGGATGACGGTGGCGGCCAGGCCGGCCGCGATGGCGAGCGCCCGGCGCTCTTCCGGCCGGTTCGCATCGGCGCCGCGGAACACCTGCCAGCCCAGCAGCACGGCCAGCACCGGCGCGTACAGCAACAGTGCCTCGTTCTTCGTGAATGCCAGCAGGCCGATGGACAATCCCGCCAGTCGCAGCCAGGTAAGGCGCTGGCTTCCGGTCGTCTTCGATACCTGCAGCACGCAGCCGGCGGCCACCAGCACATGGGCGGCCACGAAGATATCGGCGTAGGGGTTCGAGCCGTGGATGAGTAGCAGCGGCAGCGAGACCAGCGCGTAGGCGCCCAGCGCCGAGACGAATGCCCCGGCGTTGCGCCGCAGGAAGAAGTAGGCGGTTGCGATGAGGCCCAGCAACCAGGCGAAATGCACGCCGTTCACCAGCGGCTCCTCCCATGCGCCGCGCACGTCTGCCAGCCAGGTTTTCATCATGGACACGGTGGGTGGATACGAACTGACGCCGCTTTCGGTCTGCACAACGCCGTTGCCGACCGGGATGCTGAGCACCAGCTCCTGCTGCACGTAGAACATCTTGCCGCGCATATTCCAGTTGTTGAACGAATCGTCCCAGTACGTCGGAACGCCCGCCAGATCGTAGGCGCCGGCCGCCAGTTTGATGCACGTCCAGAGCAGCAATACGCCGAGCGCAAGCTTGCCGCCGGTCGTGAACGGCGCCGACGGCACCAGTTCAGGGCGGTGGTTCCAGGTCGCACGCAGGATGCCGCGGAAGAACGCGAAGACCGTGAGTGCCACGATGAGCATTCCGGCCGGAACG
>DAORHV010000262.1:0-1259 GCA_035438175.1 Candidatus Peribacteria bacterium | reverse complement strand
CGATCCGTTCGCGCACATTGCCGAGCAGCGCCTGGGCAGCGGCGCAATCACGTTCACCGACCCGGTGTACTCGGAGCTCTACGTGCTGGAATCGCGTTCCGACGACGCGGCCGCGGCCGACACCGCCGGACGCCTGCTGCGCGGAATGCTGAAAGCCGAAACGTTCATCGAGCAGCATCCGGACGACGCCAAGCGCATCGTGATGGGCTACACCAACCTGGACCGCGCGACGATCGACGCCATTTGGTCCGATTTCGATTTTCACCTCGCGCTTACGCCCGAACTGCGCGACACCTGGACACGTGAGGCCGACTGGGCGCGCGCGACCGGCAAGGCCAAGCCCGGCACCGCCAACCCCGACTTCGACGCCATGGTATGGGAGGAGCCGCTGATGAACGTCGCTTCCGATCGCATCACCCGATAAATGCTCCTGAAACTTTCTCGCACGGGCATGACGTGCCTGTCCATCGGCGGATCGCTGGCGCTGTGGGAATGTATTTCCCGGAGCGGCGCCGTAAATCCGTTGCTCTTCCCGCCGCCGTCGGCCGCGCTGATCGCGTTGCGGGACTTGGCGGCCGGCGGGGTGCTCGCATCGGACATCGGCGCGAGTCTGTGGCGCGCGCTGGCCGGACTGCTCATCGCGGTCGTCCTGGGCATCGGCGCCGGCCTGCTGACCGGCCGCAACCGCCTGGCGGACAGACTGCTGTCGCCGCCGCTGGAGCTGCTGCGCGCATTGCCGCCGGTGGCCGTCATCCCGCTCGTCATCGTCTGGCTCGGCATCGGTGACGGCGCCAAACTGTTCTCCATCGCGCTGGCTGCATTCTTCCCCATGTGGGTCGCCACACATGCCGGCGTGAAGCGCGTGCGGCCGGAATTCCTCTGGAGCGCGGCGTTACTGACGCGGTCGCGCTGGAAAGTGACGGCCGAAGTCGTGCTGCCGGCCGCATTGCCTTTCATCATGACGGGAGTACGCAACGCCGCAGCGCTGGCGTTCATCATGGTGTTCGTTTCGGAGCTGGCCGGCGCAAGTAGCGGCCTCGGGTACCGCATCGCGGTGGCGCAATTGTCGTACCGCGTGGATCAGATGGTCGCCGGACTGGCCGTGCTGAGCCTGTGTGCGGCGGCCACGCAGTGGTGCTGCACGCGGGCGGCCGACCGCTCATTCCCCTGGCTTTCGCACGCCGCATGAACCATGTGATCACCGCCAACGGCTTGGACGTGCGTAGGAACGGAACCGGCGTGCTACGCGACGTGAATCT
>DAORHV010000261.1:0-1260 GCA_035438175.1 Candidatus Peribacteria bacterium | reverse complement strand
CTACCTGCTGTTCATCCGCCGCCTGGACGACCTGCACACGCTGGAAGAGAACAAGGCCAACCGGCTGCGCCAGCCGATGGCGCGGCGCATCTTTCCGGAGGGGAACGACGCCCGCGGCCGGCCCTATGACGACTACCGCTGGTCGCGCTTCAAGCACTTCGCCCCGGCCGACATGTTCGCCCTGGTCGGCGAGCACCTGTTCCCGTACCTGCGCGCGGACCTCGCCCGCCAGCTCGGCAACGGCGATTCCACCTACGCGCACCACATGCGCGACGCGCGCTTCACCATCCCCACGCCGGCGCTGCTGGCCAAGGTGGTGGACCTGCTCGACGCCGTGCCCATGGAAGACCGCGACACCAAGGGCGACGTGTACGAGTACATGCTCGGCAAGATCGCCAGCGCCGGGCAGAACGGCCAGTTCCGCACGCCGCGGCACATCATCCGGCTGATGGTGGAGCTGACCGCGCCCGAGCCGCTCGACGTGATCTGCGACCCGGCCTGCGGCACCGCGGGTTTTCTGGTGGCGGCCGGCGAGTACCTGCGCGAGCACCACCCCAACCTGCTGCACGACGCCGCACTCAACGAGCACTTCCACCACGGGATGTTCCACGGCTTCGACTTCGACAACACCATGCTGCGCATCGGCAGCATGAACATGCTGCTGCACGGCGTGGAGAGCCCGGACATCCGCTACCGCGACTCACTCGCCCAGGACCACGCGGGCGAGGCCGAGAAATACACGCTGGTGCTCGCCAACCCGCCCTTTGCCGGCAGCCTCGACTACGAGAACACCGCCAAGGACCTGCTGCAGATCGTCAAGACCAAGAAGACCGAGCTGCTGTTTCTGGCGCTTTTCCTGCGCCTGCTCAAGGCCGGCGGCCGCGCCGCGGTGATCGTGCCGGACGGCGTGCTGTTCGGCTCCAGCACCGCGCACCGGGAACTGCGCCGCATGCTGGTGGAAGACCAGAAGCTGGATGCCGTGGTCAAGCTGCCCGGCGGCGTGTTCCGGCCCTATGCCGGCGTCTCCACCGCCATCCTGCTGTTCACCAAGACCAACTCCGGCGGCACCGATCACGTCTGGTTCTACGACGGGCAGGCCGACGGCTGGAGCCTGGACGACAAGCGCAATCCGCTGCTGCCGGAAGACAAGCTCGGCCCCGTGCCCGCCCGTCATTCCGGCGCAAGCCTGGCGGCTCGTCATTCCGGCGAAAGCCGGAATCCAGTGTCTTTATCCCCCGACGAACACGCCAAAAACAACCT
>DAORHV010000260.1:0-1282 GCA_035438175.1 Candidatus Peribacteria bacterium | reverse complement strand
CGCACCGGCCCTCCCCCGGGCCAGCGGGACGCATCCCGCCCGGCGGCCCCGGCGGCTTTTACAACCAGGGCTCAGTGGAACGGCTCCAGACCTACCAACTCGATCTTGATTCCGGCCGCGTCGGCAGCGCCGGCGGCTCGGACCTGTGGTTCCACGCCATCTCGCCGTTCGAGCTCTAATGCTCTCGTTCCTGGATGCCGTCCGCCGGATGGGCGGCACATGGCGTTACGATTCGGCCGAAGGCGTACTGTTCGTGGACGGCGAAGTGTCGTCGCTCACCGCGCTGACCGTGAAGACCAACATCTACCCGGGCTTCCCCACCGACCTCTTGGCACCGGTCGGCGTGGCCATGACCCAGGCCAAGGGCGTCAGCCGCATCTTCGAGCGCTTGTACGAAGGACGCATGGCCTACCTGTACGAACTGGAGAAGATGGGTGCCCAGATCGAAATCCTCAACTCACACCAGGCGCTCATCATCGGACCGACCGCCCTGCGCGGCCGCACGGTGGTCAGCAACGACGTGCGCGCCGGCGCCGCCATGGTGCTGGCCGGACTCATCGCCACCGGCGAGACGGTGGTGACCGACGTGCAGTACATCGAGCGCGGCTACGACCGCCTGGAGCTGAAGCTCAAGACGCTCGGCGCCAAGATCGTGCGCGAGAACGCATAGTGAAATAATTGACAAGTCACCTTGCTGAGGCACAATCACTGCCTTCTTTTCACCATTTTTCTTATGGCCAAAGGACTTATCAGCAAAGGCGAGGTCGGACGCGTGCAGGATGCATTGGCGGACGACGGTATCGATGCCCGCGTGCGGCACGTCGAGGGCGGATCCGGTTTCGATGTCAGTACCGAGCGCCTGAGCAACAAGCAGCGTGCCTTGGTGCAGCGCCGCCTCCAGGAACTGGGCATCGGAGGACGCCACAGCAGCGAATCGGAAAACGACTAGGCTCTTCCTGCTGCGCGGCTTTCCCGCTACACTGTTGATGATGATTACGATCACCCCGTCCACCGGTTCGGCATGCATGGTGAAAGGCGACACCGTGACGTTCGAGTTGTTCCCGAAGGAATCCGTGAAGGGTACCTACTCGTTGCTCAGCCACCCCGAGGAGACCATGAGCGAGAAGACGATCAGCTGGCCGGGTGAATACGATTTCGACAACATGACGCTGCGCGCCATCGGCCAGGAAGCCGGCAAGCAGGTCTCGTACACCGCGTCCATCGACGGCGTGCGCTGCGGATTCGTCGACATGCCGGTGCTCACGTGGACCGACGCCGAGCT
>DAORHV010000259.1:0-1308 GCA_035438175.1 Candidatus Peribacteria bacterium | reverse complement strand
CAGGTCGCGCAGCTCCAGTTCGGCGAGCCCAAGCGGCAGCGGAATATCGTATACCAGCTCGGCCATCTTGGCGCAGAAGAACGCCGACTCACGGTCGGCTTCCAGCTTGGTGCGCCACGATTCCTTTACGTCCTTCAGATTGGCGTACAAGTTCTCCAGCGAACCGTATTTCTGCAGCAACGCGGCGGCGGCCTTGGGGCCGATGCCCATGACGCCATGCAGGTTGTCCGACGAGTCCCCCACCAGCCCCTTATAGGAGGGAATCTGCGCCGGGGTCACGCCGTACTTGGTCTCCACTTCCTTGGGGCCCAGGTACTCGGGCATCTGGTAGCCCTTGTGCGGGATGGCCACGCGGATGGTATCCGACACCAGCTGGAACAAGTCGCGGTCACCCGAGATGATGGTCACGCGGTCGCCGTTCTTCTCGGCCGCGCGCGCGTAGGCGCAGGCGTAGTCGTCGGCCTCGAATCCCCCGCCCTCCACGCGTTTGATGCCCATGGCGTCCACCAGGCGCAGCACGCCCGGCACCTGCGGGTGGAAGTCCTCCGGCGTCGGCGAACGGCCGGCTTTGTACTCTTCGTACTGCAGGTGGCGGAAGGTTTTCTCGTCGGCATCGAAGCAGAACAACACGCTGTCGGGCTGCTCGGTCTTCAGGATATTCATGAACATGGATGCGAAGCCGAAGGCGGTGTTCACCTGGATTCCCTGCGAGTTTTTCATGTTCCGGGGGATGGCCCAGTAGGCGCGGTACAGCAAATGGTGTCCGTCGATGATGACAAGGTGCTTCATGAAGAGTGTGAGAAAGAATGCATCTCGGCGTGGCGCGACGAAGCCGGATGTTTCATACGTCGCAGTATCCTTGGCTCCGGGGCGGTTGTCACGCCTCCGGACGGGCTGCTGACGAGTATAGTTATCACACCATAATTGACGGTCGCCGCAACAGTGCCTGCAAGCACTGAAGCCAAAAAACGGGTATACTGTAGAGATCACTCAACACAAACACATGACGCAACTCTCCCCCGCCTACGACAATAAGATCCCGCGCAAATATTGCGCCCGGACGATTGAGCATAAGCTGGAAAACAAGAAGGCGTTGCAGGAGCAGCTCGGCTGGCCGGTGGAACCCAAGCAGGCCATCGTCTGCATTTCAACGGGCATGACCGACGCGCTCGGTGGCGAACTGATGGAGAAAGTCCTCGACGGCATTCTGGAACTGCCGGTGGCGCTGCTCATCCGCGGCCGGGGATCATCCAAGTACGGCGAGTTCTTCACACGCCTGGCCAAGGGCCACGGACACCGCATTAAGAT
>DAORHV010000258.1:0-1324 GCA_035438175.1 Candidatus Peribacteria bacterium | reverse complement strand
CTTGCTGCGCAGTTGCACCATGTAGTCGTGGAACTCGTGGCGGGAGGTGTCCGAAATGTTCACGCCGCCCAGAATCACCGTCTCGCCGTCGAAGATGTACACCTTGGAATGATCGTAACGGGCGCGGCTTTCCACCTGCACGTTGGGGTGCGCGAGCAGCCGCTCGGCAAGCGGGTTGGACTGTTGGCGCACGAATTTTTTCTCCACGCTGGAGTATGCCCAGCGCATGAGACTCACGCCGACCAGGTCGCGGATGCGCACCAGTCCCTTGTGGAAGAAGCTTTGTCCGGTTCCCGAGCCGCGCTCGAACATCACGCCGCATTGGTCCTTGTGGATGACGACCTGCACTCCCCGCTCGGCGGCGTCCAGCAGTGCGGCGGCGACTTCGTTGCCGGTCGGATCGTCCGCCCACACGAACATCCAGATGCGAATGGAAAACTGCGCCTTGCGGCTGTGTTCCAGAATCGACTTCAGCGAATCTCCGCCTCCCACGTGCAGCACGATGGAATCCACCGCACGCTTGGGCGGACGGTTGCCCGCCATGAACGGGTTCGGGGTGCTCAGCTCCTTGCACTCGTGCCAGGTGCCGTTTTCGAACAACGAGGTCAGCGTTCCATCGACGCCGCGCATGGTGCTGGCGATGACTTCTGACAAATGGCGCAAACGGCGGCGAACAGTGCCTTGCGGCAAATCCGGCGACCGCACCAGCTTTGCGATCTCGCCGATGGACGAATACACCAGCGTCGCGGCGATCTGCTCGCGCGTGGGGGTGCGCCGGCGGTGGAGGTGACGCGACAGGCGTCCGGCGATCGGCATAGCCGGAACAGTATACAGACAACCGTCCGCGACGCGGCCAAACGCGCTCTGAGTGGCAAAAAAAGCCCGTTTACGGTATAATCAGACTCAAATACACATCGCATGCCAGCGACCCCAGAACTCCCTCCGAGCGGCGAGAACTTGCAGGAACCCTCTCCTGCGGAGAGACTGCGAGTCATGCAGCAAACGCGCAGCCGCCTCGAGCGGCTCCCCGAGCAACCGGCGCAAGACGGCGAAGCAACCCGCAAACAACTTGCCGGCGTACGCCAGACCGTGGAAACGCAGGACGTCCCCGCCACGCTGAACGACATCAACCACCGGAATACGCAGATTCCGTGGGAGGAGGTGGAAGAAGCCGGCGGCCCGCAGGTGCGCTTTTCCGAATACAAGAACAAACCGCTGTGGCGGCGCCTGGGCTTGTATCTGCGCCTGGTGCGCGGCAGCAACGACTCGTACGCATCGCAATTCCGTGCCGAGTCCATCGGCCGTTTGTCGGATTACCAGAAGG
>DAORHV010000257.1:0-1325 GCA_035438175.1 Candidatus Peribacteria bacterium | reverse complement strand
AAGTTCGGTTCATGGACGCTGCTTGCCGCAGACGGCACCACCCGCTCCAGCACCGATGAAAAGGTGGATCCCAAGAGCTACTCGTACTCGGTGTCCGAAGTCGGCCAGATGGTCCTGAGTGTCGTTCCGCAGGACGGCATGTCCAGCAAAATCAGCGTCTACCGCAACGGCGAACTGGTGAAGACGCTCAACGCCCAGCAATATGAATTCCAGTTGTTTCCCAACGACAAATATCGCTTCCTGATCCAATACGCCTACACCAAGCTCGGCACGCTCGGGGTGACTAGCGATCCGTCCGGCCTGCTGTTCCGCGTGCTCGGCCCCAAGCGACTGACCGGCAAGACGCCGAAGACCTTCGAGAACCTGCCGGCCGGGCGCTACACCATTTACATGGGCAAGAGTGGAACGTGCGTGGCTCCCGCCCCCCAGTCGGTGGTCGTTACTGCCGAGGGCCGCGTCACCAAGCTGCTTACGCTGTCCTGCGACGTCAAACAGGAAGCGGAAGTGGACCGAACCGAGCACCTCAGCCGCCGCGCGTTGCAGCAGGCCGTCGAGGAACGCGAAGCCCGGGAGCGCGGTGCGCGCAAGTAATCCCCTCTCCTCAACATTCTAAAGGAGCCGCAAGGCTCCTTTCTTAGTTCGCGGCCAATTTGGCGGCCAGCTTGGTGCTGTCGCCGGCGCCCAGCACCACGACCACATCGTCTGACTTCAGCACCGAGTCGTTCAGAAGATGTTCGGCATGCTCCAGTGTCGGCGCATGCAGGCATTCGACCATGCTCTTTTTGGCGATGGCGGCGGCCAGTTTTGGTACATCGGCCAGCTCGGCGTCTTTGTCCGGACGTGCGTCGTACACCGGAGTCACCACTACCAGATCGGCGTCGTGGAACGAATCGGTGAAATCGTCCCATAGCGCGAGCGTTCGGTTGTTGGTATGCGGCTGGAACACGGCCACGATGCGCTTGCCGGGGTATGCTTCCTTCGCACCCTGCAGCGTGGCTTTGATTTCCACCGGGTGATGGCCGTAGTCATCGATGACCAGCGCCCCGCTCTTGGCGTTGCCTTTCACTTCCATGCGGCGCCATGAACCGGCGTACTGTGAAACGATCTGCTGCGATTTCTTGGCTTCCAGACCCAGATGCTCTGCCAGCGCTAGTACCAACTGGGCGTTCTTGCGCATGTGCAGGCCTGGCGTCTTCAGTTCGATGAGCGGCTGCTTGTCGGCGTCGATGAACGTCTTGCCGGCACGCTTGATGATGGCCGCCACCTGTTTGCCGCCGCCGTTGGTGATCACGGCGAGCCGTCTGCCCACTGGACGATAGCGCGAA
>DAORHV010000256.1:0-1341 GCA_035438175.1 Candidatus Peribacteria bacterium | reverse complement strand
GTCACGATTCGTCCGTCGCTGGTCAGAAGCGGGTTTGCTGGCAGTGCTGGCGGTGACGATGTTGTGGAAAGGCGGCAAGTCGCTGGAATCGACCTGGCTGTTCGCGGCAGTCGCGGCGGTCTTGGTGCTGCTCCAGGCTTTCGTCTTCCGCCCGGCGGTCAGCGTGCCCCGGCGATTATGGTGGCCGGTCATGGCGCTGCTGGCGTGGACGGCGCTGTCGTACGCCGCGTCCACGGCCAAAAACTACGGCTTCGATGAACTGCTGCAGTCCGCCGCGTTCTCGCTGTTGCTGTGCTGGACCGTACGGCAGTACGTGTCCACCGGCGACAATCTGTTTGCCCGCCGCGCCGCCCGCACCATCGCGTTCGCGGCGTACCTCGCGTGCGCCATCGGGGTGGCGGTCTACGTGCTGCAGCCGGTGAACCGGTTCGTCGGCAGTTTCTTCGACTACCGCTTCCATACCGATTACTGGCCCAACGCCTGGGCCCAGCTGTGCCTGCTGTCGTGGCCGTTGGTCGTCTGGACGCTGTTCTCGCCCGAAGCAGGCTGGAAGCGCGAGCAGTTCACCGAACTGAAAATCGGACTGCACTGGATGGTGACGGGATTCTTTGTCGGGTGTTTCCTGTTGAGCTACTCGCGCGCCGGATTCCTGGCGTTCGTCGGCCAGCTGGGATTGGCGGCGTTGTTGCTGTTCATCGCGTTCCGTTCACGCATCGACTGGAAGAAATTGCTGGTGGCCGTGCTGACGGTCGCCTTCACGGCCATGCTGTGGTTCTCGGCGGTGAACGTGCTGCGCTCGCATTTCCACCCGGTGGAATCGGTGGTGCAAAAGGCCACGTTCTCGTCGGCCGAAGGCAGCTCGTCGTTCTCGGAGCGCGCCCAGTTCTGGAAGCAGGCCGCCGTGTTATCGCTGCAGCGTCCGCTGCTGGGCTGGGGTCCGTACAGCTTCCGGTTCGTGCAGCCGCGCCTGCAGGACGGCGTGCTGGCCACCGCCGACCATGCTCACAACGTCTTCCTGAAGTTCGCCATGGAACGCGGCTGGCCGGCCGCGCTGCTGCTCATCCTGGCCGGACTCGCCATCGGCGTACAAGGATTCCGTTCGTGGAAAGACTGGAGCCGCCGCCACGTGAGCGGGGCGCATCTGAAATTCGCGATGTTCATCGGCTTCGCCGGCGTGACCGCGCACAACTTGGTCGACTATAATTTGCAATTCGTCGGGATTCTGCTGCCGCTGTGCATCGTCTGCGCGGTGTTGGCGGTGCCGCCCGTGCTGCGTCAGGATGCCCGCCGCGCCAAAGCGCAGCGCGTTGTGGAAAGCGTGCTGGCGCTGGTCGTGCTGTT
>DAORHV010000255.1:0-1358 GCA_035438175.1 Candidatus Peribacteria bacterium | reverse complement strand
GGCCCAGCCCGGTGTGACGCTGGCCGAGGCCGTGGAGCAGATCGACATCGGCGGACCGACCCTGCTGCGCAGCGCCGCCAAGAACCACGCCGACGTGCTGCCGGTCTGCGATCCGTTCGACTACGAGCGCGTTCTTTCGGCTCTGGAGCAAGGAAAAGACGATGACGTGATGCGCCGCGAACTGGCCGCCAAAGTGTTCCTGCACACGGCCGCCTACGACGCCCTCATCGCCGAATATTTGTCCAAGGGCGTACACAACGGCGTCATGCTCACGTCGGGCCGCACGCTGCGCTACGGCGAGAACCCGCACCAGTGGGGAAAGTTCTACGCCCAGCTGGACGCACGCAGCACCACCGACCGAGGCGAACACCGCTGGAAACTGCTGCAGGGCAAGGAGCTCAGCTACCTGAACATCTTCGACTCCGACGCGGCATGGCGCATGGTCCAGGAATTCTCGCGTCCGGCCGCGGTGCTGGTGAAGCACGCCAACCCGAGCGGCATTGCGGTGCACGACAACCTGGATGAAGCGTTCCAGCGCGCCTACGACAGCGACCGGCTGTCGGCGTTCGGCGTCATCATCGCGCTCAACAAAAAATGCACGCCGGGCGTGGTGAAAAAAATGCTCGACCAGAAGATTTTCACCGAGATTCTGCTGGCGCCGGGCTTCGAACCCGAAGCACTGGAACTCCTGAAGCAGAAGCCGAATCTGCGCGTCATCGACATGACCGACGTGACTTTCGCGCACGACTCTGTGTACCGCAGCGCGTTCGGCGGAATGCTGGTGCAGAACGACGACCTGAAACAGGTCACCAAAGACATGCTCGTGTGCGTCACCCAGAAGAAGCCGACCCCCGAACAGATCGACGATCTGCTGTTCGCGTGGAAAGTCGTGAAGCACGCCAAATCCAACGCCATCGTGTTCGCCCATCACGGCGTGACGGTCGGCCTCGGCTGCGGACAGACCAGCCGCGTGGACTCGGCGTGGATCGCCGCCAAGCGCGCCGGCGACAAAGCCAAGGGCGCGGTCATGGCCAGCGACGCGTTCTTCCCGTTCCCGGACGCGGTGGAAGAGGCGGTGAAGAACGGCATCGTCGCCATCATCCAGCCGGGCGGATCGGTGCGTGACGCCGACGTCATCAAGCGCGCCGATGAATTGGGCGTGGCGATGGTGACCACCGGCGTGCGCGGATTCCGCCATTAAACGGCGTTTTCCTTGACCTGGAAGCCCGGAAGCCTAGAATCGGCAGCCGCTCTTTTCCGCAACGCCGAGACATCGGCGCCCTGCCCGTGCATGCGGGTCGGACGCTGCTGTTTTCTCTCACACGAAGGGGGGTGACCCCATGCTCGAGAGCATAGTA
>DAORHV010000254.1:0-1384 GCA_035438175.1 Candidatus Peribacteria bacterium | reverse complement strand
AAGGACCGCTGGCGTTACTCATTGGCCACGTGATGGCGCCGGAAAAACTGCGCGCCGAGGTGCCGGGCGAAGCGCCCAACGACGCAGACCTCTACGAAGCCCCGCCGGAGGCACCCAAGCCGCAAGCCGCGACCCCCCAGAAAAAAAAGAAGAAGAAAGCAGATCCCAGCGGCGATGACCTTGCCGGCCTGGCCGCGCACACTCCGCCGGAGGAGGCCGAACAGCGGCTGAGCCCCCAAGAATGGCTGGCGGCGCACGCCGACCTGCTGGCGGACGTGGAGGACGAGGATGCGGAACCTCGTCGCAGGCGCCGCCGCCGGGACTAATACCGGCAATCCAAACCGCACAATCGTTTTCCACCAGTGCAAGTCCGGATGGTAAGACTTTTTTCGTCACGCCGTCATCAAACGTAATCGGAGCCCAGGCACTGCATCCTTCCCCCTACCCTATGGACACCCTCTGGTTCATTCTCATCGGTTTGGCCGCAGGTTTCATCTCGGGACGCACGGTCTCCGATCGCGGATTCGATCTGGCCGGCGACATGACCGTGGGCGCGTTTTGCGCCCTCATGGGCGGCAAATTCCTCCAGTCGGCCGACGTGCTGACGCGCGGCACCGTCATGGACGGCCTGCTGGTGACCGGCGCGGTGCTGTCCGTTTTGTTGCTCATGTCCTTGCTTGCACGCTCGTCTCTGTCCTATAAAGAACTCCAAACCTATGCGTAAATACGTCGTCATCGTCCGCGAAGGCGAGCAGGAAGTGCGCCGTCAGGTGCTGTTCGTGGGCAGTTATGCATTCCTGCCGGGTAAAGCCGGTCTGCAGGACGGCTCCTTGCAGGAGCTACGCGCAAGCAACGCCCCGGAAATGCCGGAGCGTTTGCTGTAGCGCGTTGGAATTACTTGGCGGAGGAGGCGCTGCTTTCGACGACGGCTTCGTCATCCGCGTCCAGCTTCATCATGGAGTCGTACGGAATGCCGCGGTCCTCGCGGATCATCATGCCGCCGGTCCGGCGCATGCCGTACTTGTTGCCGCCATGCATGCTGGCGACCAGCGTGAACATGCAGACGACTGCGCCGCCGATCACCAAAATGAGACCCCACTTCTTCAGCTGGGCGGCCGTCAGGTGCTTGTACGCCCACATGAGCAGCAGCACGATGCCGATGAAGACGGCGAGCGCGCCCAGGAAATGGAGGATGGGAAACGCGACGAAGACGGGGCCGGTGGTGTACATCATGGTGTTGTGCATGCGCAAAGTGTACGCCGGGCATGCAGGCGGGCAAGCACAGAGTGGAAGCGTCCGGCCGCAGGGCTTAGAATGAAATCATGGACATCAGGTTTTTCCGCTCGGCCAAGGATTTCCGTGCCTGGCTGCAGAAGAACCATGC
>DAORHV010000253.1:0-1437 GCA_035438175.1 Candidatus Peribacteria bacterium | reverse complement strand
GGGAGCCAACAAAAGAAGGCGCCGGGGGTGCCCCGACGCCTTTCTCGATTCCGGTGGATCAGACTATTTCTTCTTGGAAGCGCGGCGCGAGGCGTTCTTGGTGTTGATGTGCACCGAGAACATGAGCGTGATGAGCAGGCCGAATACCAGCGAGGTGGCGGGCATCTCCCAGCCGTCGACCGTCTGCGTGAGCATGAAGGTGAGCAGCAGCGAGAGGACCGACAACAACGCGATGATGGCACCCAGAACCTCGAAGCCGTGGGCGAAGACGGTGCGGACGACCACCACCGAGCTCTCGTCGATCATGTCGACCGAGGTGCTGTAGTGGACGACGATGCCGACGCCGAACAGGAAGACCATGAGCAGTCCGGAGACCGTGGACATGGGCGGCAGCGTGTTGGAGATGATGTTATAGAGCAGCGGGAGCATGCTCACGGCCATGAGCAGCATGCCGAACGTCTTCATGAGGTAGCAGGCGATGGCCTTGCCGACCAAGTCCGGCTTGGAACCGGAAACCATCATGCTCGGAATGTAGAGCAGGGCGAACGCGACGAACACGATGGCCGGAACGGTCACGATGTACGACGGCTGGAACAAACCGAACGAGAAGGTGGGGGACTTGGAACTTGGGGAAAACGTACTGCAAAAGACTACCGTCTTTTCGGCGCGGCATGGGTAAAACGCCTTGCTGACGTACGGCAAAGGTTATGCATTCATCCGAAGGCAGGCGGACTCTACTTCTTGGCGACGGCCTTCTTTGCTTCGCGGCGGCGCTTGCTGAGGATCATTTCGGGCATTCCCTCGACCAGGAGTCCCATGTTCTTGGCCGTACCGGCGACGGTGCGGGCGGCGGACTCGACGTTGGTCGTGTTCATATCCGGCATCTTCTGCTTGGCGATCTCCACGCAGTCGGCCCACTTGATGGAACCGATCTTTTCCTTGTTCGGCACGCCGGAACCCTTTTCCTTTCCGACTTTCTGGAGGATGAGGTACGAAGCGGGGGGCTGCTTCAGGATGAACGTGAACGAGCGATCCTCGAACAACGTGATCTCAACCGGGATCAGCTGGCCCATGCGGGTCTTCGTGCGGTCGTTGAACTTCGTGCAGAATTCCTGGATGTTGATACCAGCCTGACCAAGCACGGGACCGAGCGGGGGAGCCGGATTGGCTTGCCCACCCTTGGCTTGAGTCTTGATGATTTTGAGAATCTTCTTCGCCATAGCCGCGATACTGTAGTGGCACGGAAAAACCCTGTCAATCGCTATTTCGCAAGCTCCGAGATCAGCTTGGTGGCGGTGGCGTCCTTACCGCGTGCAACGTGGATTTCGTAGACCCGGGTGCGCGTGCGGGTGAAAATGATCTGTTCGGTGCTGAGCGCCGGATCCACGAATGACAGCACATCCGTCACCGCGCCGTCCTCGGGCGTGAGGGTCTGAT
>DAORHV010000252.1:0-1443 GCA_035438175.1 Candidatus Peribacteria bacterium | reverse complement strand
GGCGGTCTTTTATTTCAAGCCCCTCGCAGACGGGAGCGCATTGGAAGGTTCGTTGCATCGGGTCGGTACGAAGAAAGGCGGATTGTCTGTCAGATATGGCACGATCCCAAACCGCGCTTCATGAGGTATTTCTGATGGTAATCTTCGGCCGGGTAGAACGTCTGGGCCGGGACGATCTGGGTGACGACCGGTTTCTTCCAGCGACCCGACTTCTCCACTTTTTCTTTGCAGCGTTCGGCCGCCGCGCGCTGCTCGTCGCTCTCGTAGAAGACGGCCGAGCGGTACTGGCTGCCGAAATCCGGCCCCTGCTGGTTGGGCGTGGTCGGGTTATGGTTGTCGAAGAACGTCTCCAGCAGTTTGTCGTAGGAAATCTTGGCCGGATCGTACGTGATCTTCACCGCCTCGGCGTGACCGGTGGCACTGGAGCATACGTCCTCGTAGGTCGGCGCCTCGGTCATTCCGCCGGTGTATCCGACCGACGTTTCCATAACGCCGTCGAGTTTACGGAACAATTCTTCCACGCCCCAAAAACATCCGGCGGCGAAGATGGCGGTCTGGGTTGAGGTTGCTGGCATGCCGCTATTGTAGCATGTACGATGCCTTCGTGCCGCCATTGCAACCTCCGTCGCTCATCGCCCTCTCGACGTTCATTCTGATTTTGTCGATGGTGACGGCGATGCTGGAAATCCAGATCGAGGGTGAATTCGGCTGGGCCAAGAAGCTGCCGACGTGGCGCTACGGCCCGCCGTGGCTGCTGCGCCTGATGGACGGTAAGGAACTGACCGGCTACCACTTCTGGCTGTTCAGCATGTTCCTGTTGTTCTTCCACATGCCGGTGCTGTTTTTGCCGTGGTCGTGGACGCTGGAATTTACGGTGCTGTCGGGCTTCTGTCTGTTCACGGTGTTCTGGGATTACCTGTGGTTCGTCTTCAACCCGAGCTTCGGCCTGCGCAAATACAACCGCATGAACGTGTGGTGGTTCCAGAGCTGGGTCGGCCCGTTCCCGCGCGATTACTACGTGGGTTCGCTGTTCAGCGCGCTGTTCGCGGTCATGCGCGGCATCTCGTGGGGCAGCGGCACGGTACTTGGAAGTCTCGTCGAATGGGGCATGGGCGCAAGCGTGTGCGTCGTCGGTGTCGGGCTCGTGACCGTGTTTCACATTCTCTACCGACCGGCGCTGCCCGCGCTCATCGCGAAGGTGGACGAGATAACGCACTCACGCTGAACGGACGCGGCGAGCGGCAGACTTTCAGGTAGAGCGGGCGGCGGTCGATCCATTTCGGCAACCGCGCTTCGAAGAACCAACGGGACAACCGCAGTTGTGCGGCGCTCGTCACGCGGCTGCGCAGACGGCCCATTGGCGTGGACGGACGCAGGCGGCGGACGCGGATGCGCGATTCGGGCACTTTCCATGCCGAGACTTTCGGCTCGCGCCATGTGCTT
>DAORHV010000251.1:0-1455 GCA_035438175.1 Candidatus Peribacteria bacterium | reverse complement strand
GCCCCTCGACGGCATACTTGAAGCTGCGGTAACTCTGGCGCATGAGCGTGCGACTAAGCGGGAATGCCGGGTACCGGGAAGGTGCGGCAGAACGTCTTCACCTCTTCGTGCAGTTTGGCGATCGCCGTATCGTCTTTGCGCTTCTCCACCGCAGTCAGAATGAATTTGCCGAGCACTTCCATGTCCTTTTCCTTCATGCCGCGCGTCGTGATGGCCGGGGTGCCGATGCGGACGCCCGACGGATCCATGGGTTTGCGCGTGTCGTTGGCGATCATGTTCTTGTTCAGCGTGATGCCGACGCGATCCAGCACCTGCTCCACCTCGCCGCCGCCGACGCCCCACGACGTCACGCAGTCCACCAGCATGAGATGGTTGTCGGTGCCGTTGGTGACGAGCTTGGCGCCGTTGTTCATAAGGAACTTGGCCAGGTGCTTGGAGTTGGCGATGACCTGCTTCGCATAGTCTTTGAACTCCGGTTTCAGCGCTTCGCCGAACGCCACGGCCTTGGCGGCGACCATCTGCATGATCGGGCCGCCCTGGAATCCCGGGAAAATGGCCTTATCGATCTTCTTTCCCAGTTCGGCGTCCCTGCACATGATCAGTCCTCCGCGCGGGCCGCGCAGGCTTTTATGCGTGGTGCTCGTGATGATGTCGAAACCGTCGTCAAAGGGGTTGCGCAGCTGCTTTCCGGCGATGAGGCCGGCAATGTGGGCCATGTCAGCCATGGTGTAGGCTCCCACTTCGTCGGCGATGGCCTTCATCTTCGCGTAGTTCACCTCGCGCGGGTACGCCGAGAAGCCCGCCAGGATGATCTTGGGTTTCTCTTTCTTGGCGACGGCCAGCATTTCGTCGTAATCCAGTTCGCCGGTCTCCACGTCCTTCATTTTGTAGCGGACGAACTTGAAAATCTTGGTGAGGTACGTGACGGGGTGGCCGTGCGTCAGGTGGCCGCCGTGACTCAGGTCCATGCCCAGCACGGTGTCGCCCGGTTCCATGAGGGCGAAATAGGTGGCGACGTTGGCGGGCGCGCCGGCATGCGGCTGGACGTTCGCGGCCCCGGCGTTAAACAGCTTCTTGGCACGTTCGATGGCGAGCGACTCCACGATGTCGGTGTACTCTTGTCCGCCGTAATAGCGCTTGCCGGGGTAGCCTTCGCTGTATTTGTTGTTGAAGACGCTGCCCATGATTTCCAGGACGGCGGGGGAGACGTAGTTCTCCGACGCGATGAGTTCCATTCCTTCCGCCTGGCGGTTCATTTCGCCCATCAGGGCGTTGTACACGTCCTTATCTCCGGCCTGAAGTGCGTTGTAAGTGGGCATGGCCCGAGCATAGCGAAGGGCATACCGGAAAACAAAGACACGCGAGCCAATCTTGTGTTCTTTTTATTTCTTGAGCGGTCCGCGGCTGGTGACCACCAAATCCACGCGCTCGTCATGCGCTTCCATCGGCAGATCC
>DAORHV010000250.1:0-1460 GCA_035438175.1 Candidatus Peribacteria bacterium | reverse complement strand
AATGATGTCGGATACCGAACCCGGCGGGATCGCCGCGCAGGTTTTTTCCACCGTTCCCGCCGCATTGTAGGCGGGTAAAACCGCAATCACGCGCATCGGGGCGATGGTACCTGTAGGCTGGCGGCATGTCATCGCCCGTTTGTCCCCTGTGCGGTTCCCCTGCCACGCGCTCCATCGCGGGGACAGTGGAACCACGCGCGTATTTTTCGGGCAGCGCGCACGCGTACACAATCGCCGGCGGATCGGCCGTGCGGTTCGACGTACTGCGTTGCGCGGACTGCGGACACGGTTGGACACCGCTCGAAGCGGGCATCGATGTGCTCGGCTGGTACGCCAAAGCCCCTGCCGACGCTACGTACCTGGCCGAAGCGCACGGCCGCCGGATGGCCGCCGCCCGCGTGCTGAAGCACCTGGGCGCATGGAGTACGCCGGGAACGCTGCTGGATATCGGCGCCGGACCGGGGCTGCTGGTGGGTGAAGCGAAAGCCGTGGGCTGGGACGCGCACGGACTGGAGCCCGCCGCGTGGGCGGTCGCCGAAAGCAAAACACGCGGACTCGGCGACGCGGTACGCCAAGGGGACACGTCGGCGTTGGCGGCCATGCCCGCCGCGGGCGTGGACGCGCTGACCGCCGTCGATATCGTGGAGCATCTGCCGGATCCGCAGAAATTTCTGAATGACTGCGCCCGCGTGCTGCGTTCCGGCGGCGTGATGGCGGTGGTGACGCCGCGCTACGACAGCGTGCTCTCGCGGCTGCTCGGCGCACGATGGTACTGCGTGATCCCGGCGCACCTGCACTACTTCACCAAGCGGTCGCTGTGCGAAGCATTGAAAAAAGCCGGACTCGAACCGGTATCCGTGCGGCACCACGTACGGTCGTTCAGCATCGGGTACCTGTTCGCACGGTTGCTGCGAAAACCGTACCGCGAAAACAGCCTGGCGTGGACCATTCCGGTGCCGCTGTTCGATACGCTGGAGGTCGTGGCGAGGAAGGCCTGATTTACGCTACAGCCAGGGCTCCGCGCAACGCGCGCAGGCACTCGGCCTGCTGCTTGATTGCCGGCCGGTCGACGCCCATGCGCTTCACGCACGACTCCGAACCCCAGCGCGGCATGCCGTTCAAAATGAACCCGCCGCCCAGGAACTGCAGCGTCGGGTCTTCCTTGCGGCGTTCGTCGACCACGTCGGCGTGGGTTTTGTGGACCGGAAACAACGCCGAAACCAGGTCGGTCCCCCGCCGGAACATTACGAACTTGGCGCCCGGATCGGCGGTCATGTCGTGCTTCATCGCCAGGAGCTCTTCGCCCGCGGGCAGGAGGAGTTGCATGCCGCCATTCTACAGCAAATCCCCGGCCGACGCGGCCGGGGAAATCTTTACGGGATCAGGGGAGACACAAGCGTGCCATATCGACCAGCATGCACATCGGCAGCATCAGCGCGCCGAGGCAGGCCAGCGAGACG
>DAORHV010000249.1:0-1475 GCA_035438175.1 Candidatus Peribacteria bacterium | reverse complement strand
TTGAACTCCGTGATCGTGCGGTCGCCCTCCTCGCGCTTGGCGCGCCAGCGGGTGAAGTTCTGCCACACGTCGCCGTTCACCGGCGCATACAGCACCGCGGCGTCCACCAGGTCCGGCCGGCCGGTGAGCACCGCCAGCGTCACTCCGCCGCCCATCGAGTGGCCGAGCATGCCGACTTTTGCCGTGTCCACACCCGGCACCTTGGCCGCGCGGATCGCCTCCACCGCGTTGGCGCTGTCCATGGCGTATTCCAGATTCCCGTCGTAGACCTTGGCGGTCATCGGGCTCGGGTCCGAACCGGCGTGACCGCGGTAATCGATGTGCAGCACTGCGAAGCCATTGTTGGCCATGTAGTCCTGTTCGCGCTTCAAGCCGCGTCCGCGCGTGTACACGGCCGGATCGATGTAGCCGTGGTTGAAGACCAGCAGCGGATGCGGCCCCGGCGTGCTGGGAATGTTCAGAATGCCGGTAATCAGCAGCCCGTTGCTCCTATAACTGATGTTGTAGCGCGAGTAGGACTTCGTCACGCTCACCGGGTTGCCGAGCGTGAATCCGGTGCCGCTCAGCCGCATAGAGGAGAAGTAGGGGATGCTCAGCTCGGACGGCAGTTGTTCCAGCGGCCGCTCGGCCGTGGCCTGGGACGACGCAGGCGCCGGCACCGGCAGCGGGTGGCGCAGCGGGACGGTTTGCTTGCCACAGCCGCACAGCAGCACGGCGGCCAGAAGCAGCATGGTTCGTTGCATGCGGCGATAGTACCACCGTGTACGGATTCGTTTCTGTGCGGCGCGGGTTTGGCCCTATACTCCGCGCAGCATGTCCACGGCCGCACACACGTCCGGCAAACACGACAACCGCCGCTCGCTGGAGGATGTGCACGGCAGCGTTTCGGTGCTGCACATCGGGTTCTGGCGCAAGATGTTCGCGTTCGCCGGCCCGGCGTATTTGGTGAGCGTGGGCTACATGGATCCCGGCAACTGGGCCACCGACATCGCCGGCGGCTCGTCGTTCGGCTACGAGCTGCTGTGGGTGCTGCTCATGTCCAACATCATGGCGCTCCTGCTGCAGACGCTCTCGGCGCGGCTCGGCATCGTGGCCGGACTGGATTTGGCCCAGGCCTGCCGCATCCGCTACTCCAAGTTCGTGTCATTCGTATTGTGGATTCTGTGCGAGATCGCCATCGCCGCCTGCGACCTGGCCGAAGTGGTCGGCACGGTCATCGGTCTCCATTTGCTGTTCGGTATTCCCATGCAGTTCGGCGTGCTCATCACCGTGTTCGATACCTTCCTGCTGCTGGCCATCCAGAAGCTCGGCATGCGCAAAATGGAGGCGTTCATCCTGGTGTTGGTGTTCACCATCGGCGCGTGCTTCGTGCTGGAAATCTTCTGGGCCCAGCCCGAATGGGGCGGCGTGCTGCGCGGTTTGTTCCCGACGTTCACGCCCACCGCGCCGTTCGTCTTCCGCAACAACGAGGCGCT
>DAORHV010000248.1:0-1480 GCA_035438175.1 Candidatus Peribacteria bacterium | reverse complement strand
GATGAAGTCGCACGCCGAATACGAACTCTCCAAGAAAGGCCTCGTCCGCGAACCCGGCGACGCCGCGCCCGCAACCGAGAAAGTGCGCGTGCAGCCCGGCGACACGCTGGAAGGCATGATGCAGCGGCGCAACGCCCAGCCGAAGTGGGAGGAGGTGCAAAGCGAAACCGTCGTCGGTCCGCTGCAACACGACGGTCCGCTGCCGCCCGGCACATTCGTGTACTTCAACCCGGCCGGCTATCCGGTCTACATCTCTCAACGCGAAGACGAGGTTCCGCGCGTGCCCATCTATCGCAAGAATCCCGAGGCCGAAGCCGTCCGTGTACCCTCCGGCTGGAAAGGCGGCACCGAGTCGTACCGCCGTTTCGAATTCCTTCAGCGCAAACTGCGCATCGGCGACGTCATCTTCAGCAATATCCGGCGCGACGCGGTCACGCTGCGCGCCCGCGGGTTCTACGGCATGGGCCGCATGCTTCAGGGCACGAGCGACGCCGATGAAACCTTCCCGTACATCCACAGTGCGGTGGTGGTCGGCCGCGACGCCTCCACCGGCCGCGTGAAGATCGCCCATCTGGACGGCCAGAAACAGAAGTTGCGCGATCTGCAGGAATACGTGCAGGAGAACACGGTCGAGGCCATTTCGATCGGACGGCCGCAGGAGCCGGCCAAAGCCGAAGTGCTCGCGAAGCGCATGTCCGAGCTTGCCGCAGGCGACCTGAAGTACGCTCCGGTCCGCGACCTGAAGCAATACAGCGAATTGCTGGAAAAGCGGCGCAGCGGCGTGACGCTTACCGCAGCCGAACAGCGCCGCATGCTGGATATCTGCGTGTGCAGCACGATGGTCAGCAAGGCTGCCGAACAGGCAGGCATTTCCGAGCTGGCGTCGGCACCCACCGCGCTCGACCAATTCAAGAACATCGAGGTCGTGGACAGCATGAACTTCACCGACGCCGTGAAACGCAGCAGTACGACCCGCAAAATCCGTCTGAAGAAAGCGGCGGCGTAGCGTGTAGAATGCTTCCATGAAGATCGCCCTCGTCCATGAACTTCTCACCATGCGCGGCGGAGCCGAGCGGGTCCTGAAGATCGCCGCCGATCTTTTTCCGGACGCGCCGATCTACACGCTGCTGTACGACGAGAAGAAGTTGGGCGACTGGTTCCCGAAGAGCCGCGTGCGGACCAGCACGCTGCAGCCGTTCGCCACATTCTCGACCGATCATCATTTGTATCTGAAGAAGTTTCCGGCCGCCGCCGAGGCGTGGGATTTTTCCGGGTTCGACGTGGTGCTGTCGTTCTCGTCGGCGTTTGCGCACGGCATTCTCACCAACGGCAAGCCCAGGCACGTGTGCTACGTCCACTCCCCCGCCCGCTACTTATGGGACCGTACGCACGACGTGCTGGATTCGGCCGGCACGGGATTGCTCGGGCCGCTGAAGCGCTGGCATCTGTCGCGCACGTTCCACGAACTACGCGTGTGGGA
>DAORHV010000247.1:0-1489 GCA_035438175.1 Candidatus Peribacteria bacterium | reverse complement strand
AACGCGCCAGGAGCTTCAGCTGATCATAGATGGAAGCGTCATCGATGATGGTTCTTCAGACCTTCCGGCCCGAAGCGGCCGAGATCGCGCTGTCCGCACGCCGTGCCATTCCCGAATACCTGGACGCCGAACTCGTGCTGCGTGCCGAAGCCGGGTACCCGCCCATCACCCAGATGATCCGCCTGATCGTCCGCACCGGCGGTGAATCCAAAGCGCATGAACTGGTCGCCCAGGCAAATAAAGCCGTACCGGAAGACTGCGTGGCGTGGGCCGCCGCTCCGCTCCCCGGAGCGCGCAAAGGCAAGTGGAGCGTGTTCTTAAAGGGCAAGGCGCCGCGCAACGCGCTATCGACCATGGATCTGCGGGGCGTGAGTATCGATGTGGATCCGATTGAGTGGGAATGATGATCGGTGGTTGATGCTGCCAAGATTCTTTTCATATTCTTCTTTCCACTTTTTTAAAAAAGTGGAGCAAAAACGTCGCGCGGCAGGCCGGCTGGCCTGCGCTCCACGCGCCTCGCAGTCCTACATTTCTTTGAAATGTTTCACGGACTGCTTCGGCGGGAGCGCGACGGCACCGGCCAGATGCGCGACACTCCATCCCGTGTCCAACAACCGGACGTGAACGAAAGGCATGTAGCGAGAATGCAAGCTCTGAGCGAGTGCTCAAGCCACCAGGAGGACGCACGCTTCGGCAGCATCAATCATCCTCATTCAGCTCCGTGCGGTGCTCGGAGTACATGAGGTTGTCTTCCATCATCTGCCCGAATTCCACCGAGCTTCCGGTATGCGCCAGCGGCAAGCCGATGCGGGCCGAATATTCGAACACGGACAGCAACGCGGCCGTGTCGCCGCGGAAGCGCGTCTGCACCGCTGCGACGTTGTGGGCCGCGACGGGAGTTTCGGGACTTCCCTCGTTGTAGACGACGATGGAATCGCCGTCGATGCGCGCGCGAAGAGTGTTGGAGCTGTTCATTGGAGTGGTTGGGGAAAACATCCACAGTGTCGGCTCAAATGCTTGTCATTTCACTCGAAATGAAGCCTAAAGTACAAAGAGATTGTTTTTTCCGCAAGCAGAAGCCACAAATAAAGTCAGCGCCATCAAGCCAGCGTGAACCCCAGCGACTTCAGCGCTTCGGTCGTGCTCGGGAACACCTTTCCGTCCTTCTCTTCGTGAACGAACCACGGGGCCTTCTCCAGCAGGGGCAGAATGAATTCGCTGGCACCGGTGAGGATCACGGTCTTCCCGGCGGCTTTGCGGTGCTTCACGATGTCGCGCAGGACTTCCAGTCCGTCCAGATCGATGTAGAACAGATTGCGCAGGCTGAAGATGAGCGTATCGGCTTTTATCTGCTTGATGGCGTCCTCGTGGGAGTTGCCGTTGAAGTACGTCAGTTCGCCCGCGAAGCGGTACACCACCACGTCCACGGCTTCCTGGTATTCGTGCAAGCGGTGATGCGGTATGCGCGCCACCAGCTTGCGGTCCCGGT
>DAORHV010000246.1:0-1544 GCA_035438175.1 Candidatus Peribacteria bacterium | reverse complement strand
GTCGGTCTGGCCATCGCCATCGGCGGAGCCATCATCACCATCGTCATCACCACCGCCGCCGAAGCCTGGAGCGATCTGCAGCGCGCGCGCTTCCTGCACGACGCGCCGCCGTTCCTGTTCGCGGTGTGGAACTCCACGCAGGCGCTCGGCAAACCCACGCATGAAATGATGAAGAGCCTGAAAGAAGTCAGCTGGTGGCGCCACATCATCCTCGGCAATGTCGAAAGCATCCGCGATGCCAGCGTGCAGGCGATGTATCCGGCAATCGAAAAGAAACTGGCGTTTCAGTTGTTCAAAGAAGAGATGTCGCAGTACGCCCCGGAGGTGTTCGCGATGGTCATGCAGGATGCCGGCGGTCCGGTCGCGTTCGATACCTTCTTCACCAGCAACACCGGCTTCGGCCGCATTTACGATTTCTGGGGAACGGAACTGGGCGCGATCACCGGCAAGAACATGAACGACCGCGGACAGCGTGCCGACGCTGTGGGCGACTCGCTCGCCACCCGCCGCGCCATGCGCTACGCCGTGGCCCGCCACATGATCGCCCGCAACGCCGAGCAGCATCCGGCCGCCGTTAAACGCGCCGCCGATGCCGAGGCCGTGGCCCGCAGCCGCGATCCGCTCACGTTCGCCCAAGTGGAGCCGTTCGTGTCGTCGTTCCCGGAAGAAGACCGCGCCGAACTGCTTCGCAACACCCAGAATCCGGTCTATCTGCGCCAGGCCATGGAGGCATTGGTCAACCACCTGGAAATCCAGGCCGACATGCTCCAGGCGCACAACGTCGACGTGGAGGCCATGAACGGTTCCTGGCGCACCGATTCCGCCGAGCGCATGCGGCTGTATCGCGCCGCGTTCAAGGATCCGCTCATCTGCCACCAGCTCCAGCGCGAATACCAAGACTTCGTGCCGGACGGCGACGCCAACCAGGCCGGCGGGGGATTGCTGAACGCCGTGCGTACGACGCAATTGGTCGCCGCCGGTTTGCCGCAGGACAACTGGGAACTCGCGCGCATGCACCTGCTCGGCATCGGCGGTCGCCGCCGCGACATCGACGCGCTGCTCTCCCCGCAGGTGACGGAAAGCGTCGCGCGCCAGCAGCTGACCTCGCATATTTCCAACTACGTGGGAACCCGCCCGAACGGACGCTACGCACGCGTCGATTCCACGCTGTATTTCCCGCGGACGACCGACGCACGCGAACGTCCGTCGGTGTACCTGTCGTACCCGGACAGGTTCATGGTCGGCGCGCAGGAACAGGTGACGGCCAAGTGCCGCAGCATGTGCGCCATCGCCGACGAATTCCCCGGGCTCACCAACAGCGCCAATATGAAAATGAAGGCGGTGGCGTTCAACGTGGTGCCCATCCGCGCCCACCGCGTCCGTCGCACCAGCCGGGGTCTGCTCGAACACCCGGCGCGCGAGGAATACGACGAGACGCATTATCTCATCAACGCCACGTATTACCTGGAAAACCAGGTGGGCGACAACAAGCAGACGATCATCGCCACCAAGGGCGCATACCTGTACCAGAACGGCGCCAATAC
>DAORHV010000245.1:0-1559 GCA_035438175.1 Candidatus Peribacteria bacterium | reverse complement strand
AACTGGATTATGCGTTCTTCTGCCTGTGTTTCGTGGCCAAGTTCATCGTGTGGCCGGTGGTGACTGGGCTCATCATTCTGGCCGACCTGTCGGTGTTCCACCTGTACTCGCCCGTCATCCATAAAGTGATGATTCTGCTTTCGGTGACGCCGCTGGCCGCCAACACCGTTGTACTCGCGACGGCCCTGAAAGCCCAACCTGAAAAAGCCGCGCTGGCGGTGCTGCTGTCCACGGTGTTCGCGCTGTTCTTCATCCCGCTGGTAAGCGTGTTCTTCCTGCAGTAGGCGCTAGATCATCTGGAATTCGTCTTCGTCCGACAGGACAGCCAGTTGCAGCGCCATGCGCCGGATGGCTTCGATGCGCTGGTGCATGACGGTGCGCACCGAATTGCGGCACAGGAAGCTGCGGATGAGCGGCGTCATGGCATTGCGGCAGTTCGTCGTGATGCCCTCGGCCAGCAGCAGCGTCGGCGGTTCGGGCCGGACGACGCGCGGCCGTGGCGGGTCTTTGAACAATCTGCCGATGTCCGCCCCGTCCTGGGCGCTGGCGGCGATGTCTTCATCGGAAGCGATCTCCCCGATATTCCACTCACGCCGGCGGCGGAGGTCCTCGCGGCGTGCTTTCCGGGCGATTTCGGAATCGAACGCCGGATCCGGATCGGCGCCGTCGTCCCACAGCGAGATCAGCAGATCGGATTCCTGGTCCACGCGCGCGAACAGCACTTCCTCGGTTTCAATCAGCAGCTGCCTGCCGACGAACGCATTGAGCAGAGCGTCCGGATCCCGCAGCGGCAACTCACTGATAACATGCAAAACCGCTTCGCGTGCAAGTGCCGACATGGTGCGGTACGTCGACAGCGTGTGGCCGAGTTCGTCGCGGAACGAGCCGGCGTCGTTGAACCCGGCGGTCACATCGCGGGCGCGATGCAGATAGTCCTGCTTTTGGTGGAGGGAGAGCTTTACCAAAGGAGAGCGAGGATAGCCGCGGCAGGGTGCGTGTCAATCATCACGCCTATCGGCAGAGCGGCGACGGCTGGGAGACGATCTCGGTGGCGATGTGCGTGGTGAGGTAATACTTGCCGTCGCGCAACGCGATACCGAGTCCGAGCATGCGGAAATCGGGATTCACGACGCCGTTCCAATGCGGGTGGTATGCCTTCTCTCGCTCGGCCTGGTAGAAATCGAACGTCTGGCGCATGGCCGCGATGAGCTGATCGGTGCAGTCGGCGGCGGCGCAACGGAACGGACCCCAGCCGATGTTCTCGGTGAAGGTCGAACCGTTCACATTGGAAAATGTAACGCCCTGGTCGGTAAACCAGCGGCGTACCGCCGTGTAGTCGTAGTCGTTCCCCTGTTTGCCCGAACGCGAATGTCCGCTGAAGCCCCGGTTCGCCTGCGCATCGGACCAGTCGTAGGCGGTGCGGTCGAGCTGGGCGCTGCCGACGTAGGCCTTCAGGCCCAGCCTGGCACGCTCGATGTTGTACCAGCCCAGCCACGTATCGCGTACGCGCAGCATGTCGATGTTGGTTGCGGACGGATCGTTCACGGTCTGACATGTGG
>DAORHV010000244.1:0-1567 GCA_035438175.1 Candidatus Peribacteria bacterium | reverse complement strand
CAGATCGCGGCGTCCGATGACGGCGCGCACCGGTTCGCCGGTTTTGCCGGCGAACACGGCGGTCTGGATCTTGCGGCCGCCGAGCGTGAACTTGGCGCGGTACGTATCGGCCGCTTCGGCCACGTCCAGCAGTTTGTGCTGGCGCAGTTCATCGATGAGCTCGGGGCTGAACACGGTGCGCTCGGACTCGGGCGCGATGGCGCACTCGACGTCCAGGCTGTATTCCTCGCCGACGAACGAGAGCGTCTCACGGATGCCGAGCACCGGCTTTTCATCGCCGGCTTCGCGCGGGCGGCGGTTGGTTTTTTCGCCGAACAGTTCCTGGGCCAGACGCACGCCTTTCTCCGGCGAGCTGACCTGGATGCCTTTTACGCGCTCCAGGCGCGCGCGCAGCGGGGCCAGGTTGGCGACCTGCACCATGAGGCCGGCGCGGGCGTTCACTTCCAGCAGGACGGGGCCCTGCTCTTCGTCGATGGTCAGGTCTACCGCCAGGTAGCCGATGTTCGTCATCTGCTGGATGCGCGATGAAATCAGCAGCATTTCCTCCCAGTACGGAATTTCAATGCCGCGCACCGGCGTGCCGTGCGCCAGCTCGGTGACCATGTGGTGGTACTGCGCGGCGTAGGTGGTGGTGCCCTTGGACATGTCCATGCCGATGCCGATGCCGCCCAGGTGGACGTTGGCTTTGCCGCCGCTCTGCGGGGTCGGGATGCGGATCATCGCCATGACCGGGATCAGGTTGAACACGATGATGCGGATGTCCGGGAGTCCCGCCGGGCGGAACGGCAGGAAGCACTCGTGCGAAATCAGGATCTTCTCGAAGAACGCGGCGTCGGGCATGCCGTTCACGGAGAACTTGCCGTCCAGGATGTCCTCGATGTGCGCGATCATGCGCTTCTTGGTGACGGGGTGTTTGCCTTGTTCCAGGAACTCGCCGTTCTTGCGGCCTTTCAGGATGATGATCCCCTCCCCTCCGAAGCCGTAGTTGGGCTTGAGGACGCAGGTGTCGGGCAGCGACGAGAAATCGAAATTGCGCAGCTGCTCGCGGTTGTCGATGCGGGCGTAGACGCGCGCCGTCGGAATGCCGCGCGCGGACAGGAACGCCTTGGTCTTCATTTTGTCATCGGCGAACGCCACCGCTTTACGCGGGTTGTAGGGGCGCACGTACAGCAGGTTGCGGGCGTTCATCCCGAGTATGCCGCGATTGGTGAGGAAGGGCAGGAGCATCGGTGTTGAGTTTCGAGTTACGGGTGACGAGAGAGAAAACGGTGAGTCAGGAGTGAATGTGATTCTCGTCACTCGAAACTCGCGGCTCGTTTCTGACTATTCTTCCTGCAAATGGCGGAACACTTCGCGGAAGCGGATGTATTCGAGCAGGCGCAGTCCGGTCCAGCGGCCCAGGAACACGTTCACCAGGATGGTGAGCAGGATGACTTCGGGGTAGGCCAGGATGAACGACTGCAGCGGCGACCACTGCACGATGAACACGCACAGCAACGATGCGAGCACGGTCTCGCCGATACCCATGATGGCCGAGCGCCAGCCTTGTTCGGTCTTCATGCTCAGG
>DAORHV010000243.1:0-1579 GCA_035438175.1 Candidatus Peribacteria bacterium | reverse complement strand
CGCCAACCACCTGCTGGACGTCATCGTCACGTCGCTGGCGGCCGGTGTCTTCTTCGCGTTCGCGCGCTCGGCGCTGGGCAACCGCATCGCATGGCTGGCGACGCTGTTCCTTGCCGGGTATCCGCAGCTCATCGGACACGCGCAGTACAACCCCAAGGATGTTCCGGTGCTGGTTGCGTCGCTCTGCATGTTCGCGGCGTTGCACAAGTTGCTCGTGTCTCGCGCCAAGCGCTGGGCGGTCCTGGCCGGCTTCCTGTTCGGCGTCAGCCTGGCGGCCAAACTGAGTGCGGTCGCGCTGCTGCCCGCGCTGCTTGTCATCTTGGGAATCGCGTTCATGAAGTCGTTGCGCGCTGCGCCGGACCGGAGAGGGGACGTGGCCAAACGTGACGGAATCCTGCTTGCACTCTGCGTGGTGTTCACCGCCATCGGCACGTTCGCCGCGTGGCCGACGCTGTGGTTCCAGCCGCTCCTCATCATCGACTCGCTGCACGTGTTCCTGCTGGAATCGTTCTGGCCGGGTAAGGTGCTGTACTTCGGCACCGAATACGCCGGAGCGGACTTGCCGTGGCATTACATCCCGGTCATGTTTTTTATCGCCACGCCCGTTCTTACGCTGCTGTGTTTCGCGGCCGGTTCGGTATCGGCTACGCGCCGGGCGATTCGCTCCGACCGCTGGCAGATCTATGTGATCGCATTGGCGTGGTTCTTCGTGCCGCTGCTCCTCACGCTCAAGCCCGGTCTGGTCCGCTACGACGGCATCCGGCAGCTGCTGTTCTGCATTCCGGCGCTGGCGCTGCTGGCCGGCATCGGCTTCGACCGCCTGCTCACGTTCGCTTCGGCCAGACTTCCCTGGAAGCCGCTGCCGCTGGTTCTCATCGCCGCGGTGGTTCTCTGGACTGGCATGGAAATCGTGCGCGTGTTCCCGTTCGAAGGATCGTATGTGAATGAAACCGTGCGGCTGGCCATCCCCAATAACATCGATGACACATTCGAGATCGAAGCGTGGGGCGCCAGTTACCGCCAGGCGCATGACTGGATCGCTGACAACGTGAAACCGGGCGAAATCGTTTGCGTGCCCATCGCCGATTACCTGGTCACGTGGTACGTCTGGCCGGAGGGCATCCGGTTCGGCTGCACGGACGAAGCCCGATACGTCATGTTCTTCACGCGCTACTCCAAGTCGTACCGCACGCGCTTCGAACGGCTCACGCCGGTGTACGAAATCCGCCGCTACGATTCGCCGTTGCTGCTGATCTACGACGTGAAGCCCCGCTGAACGCCCGCCCAAAACGGACTGAAACGGCGGCCTGTTCGTGGTATCCTTCCCGCCTATGCAAACCACCCCTCTCTTCCCGAAGGTCCAGCGTTCGGTCGGCGTCAGCTTCAAGATGTTCCTGGTCGGTTTCCTGGTGCTCATCTGTTACGTCCCGAGCCTGATGGTCTACGGGCTCGTCGCCGAGCGCCAAGGCCGCCAGCAGGAAGCGATCAACGAGATCGCCTCCAAGTGGGGAGCGGCCCAGCTGATGGCATCGCCCACGCTGAGCGTCCCGTCCGTCGTGAAGGGGCAGAATGACAAGGG
>DAORHV010000242.1:0-1594 GCA_035438175.1 Candidatus Peribacteria bacterium | reverse complement strand
GGCGGACTGCTGTTCCTGCTGTACTGCTGGCTCGCGTTCGGACACTGGGATTTGTATCTGCAGCGCCAGCGCATGGGCTGGGGCATCCGGCCCGACATGCTGTTTTGGTTGCACTGGCCGCCGCGTTTTCTGCTGCCGGTCATCACGCAGCCGCTGCTCGGTGCCGCGCAGATCTGCCGCTTCGTGGTGGCCGCCACCGGTTGGCTCTTTCTGGGTATCATCGTCGCCGACATCGTGCGTGCCGTGCGCCACACCGGCACCGAGTGGACCGAGCGCATCGCCCTCTACTGGTGCGCGTTCTGCATGTTCTACATCTTCGTAGCCGGTTTCACCGGACTGCAAATGGAAGCCATGGTCCGCCACCTGTTCGGCACGTACGTCCTGCTCGTGCTGCTGGCCGCCCACGCACTGCGTCAGAGTTGGAAACCGGCCTGGAACCGCCGCACGCTGCCCGCCGTGCTCCTGGCGGCGGTGTTCATCGTCGGCTGCGCCGCGCTGCAGCACCTGCTGCTTGTGCGGTTCACGCTGGGACAGTGGGTGGCGTAATTGTTAAAATAACGATTTTGTAGTATAATATAGTCACTATTCAACACCCATAACGACAATGAAGAATACACATCAGCACGTTTCGGTTCTTGCCTTTTCGGGCATCGTCACCGCACTCATGGGTGTCGTCATCATCCAGAACATGGCACCGACCTCGTTGTCGGGCAGTTTGATGGGAACGATGAGCACCACGATGTCTTCGTATCCGAGCATGATGGTTGCTTCGCCGTCGTCTGCTTCCAGCGTGCTTGTCGCTGAACCGATGCTGGTGGATGCCGATCCGAACACCGTCGTGGTCGTCGTGACCGACGAACTGGGCAACGAAGTCATTTCGTACACCGAAGCGGATCTGAATGCCGCAGCCGCCGAACCGGACGACGGCATTACCGTCGAGGAAACCGATACCGCCGAACCGGACGACGGCACCGAGCCGATCTCCACCGTCACGTGCAAGAACAAGTCGTCCACGTACGGCAAGATCTTCACGGCCAGCGCCGGACCCAAGGGCACCAAGCTGTATTCGTACTGCAAGGAAGACACCATGAAGACGATATTGAACGACCACCTGGACGCGTCCTCGCTGAAGTTCTGCAGCAGCTTCAATGCCAATAAATACGTCGCCCAGTGCGACGACGGTTGCCAGCAGGTCGCCGGAATCACCGGTACCACGGCGAAGTTCAAGGAAAAGGAGCGCAAGTTCAACATCACCAAGGTCGATGATAAGACGTGCAAGGTGGTGACCGGAGAGTCATCCGCCTACACCGGAAGCGCCACGCTGACGGGTGATTGCACCATGACCCGCGTCTGCGAGCCGTTCAAGAGCAAGTTCAACCAGTACTAGTCTTCCGGCCGGTACGCCGTTTCACGACGGTGTATTTCGGCGTGCGGGCCGGGTGGGTGTACAATCATCCACGTGGCACACCTGAACGATGAACTGTCGGCGTCGCTGCTCCGGACCACGGGTGCGTTCATCGACGGTCTGAAGTCCATGGAAATCCGCACGGTCGAGGACCTGCTGTTGCATTATCCGCGCGACCACGAGGACCTC
>DAORHV010000241.1:0-1612 GCA_035438175.1 Candidatus Peribacteria bacterium | reverse complement strand
ATTGCAAAATTATAAAAATATGTTATAATAGTATAAACACACCCAAATACCCGTCTGTATGAGCGTTCAGCAGTTTTCCTTGCACTAACAGAGCCGAAGATCGCCCGGTCCGCCGGAGCATTCGGTCTCTTCCGCCGTAGCCGGACGTAGAGAGGAGAGGAGCCCCACCACCGCAACCGATCCGTAGTTAACGGAGGACCTGACCAGCCTCCGTTTTCGCAATGCCCTCGGTATCGACGTCATGGTGGTCGTTGTTTACAGTGCATGCATATGCATCAACTGTTGTCGGGCGTCATCGGATGGCTGCAAGGTATCGCCGGACAAGTGCCGCTTGAACTATTTGCTCTCCTTGGTGGGTTCGTCGAGGAGATCGTCGCGCCCATTCCTTCGCCCGTCATAGCCACGCTCGTGGGCAGCATTGCTGCCGCGCAGTCGTACACATGGCCGGAAGTGGCCTTGGTATGTGCGATTGGGTGTATAGGCAAAACGCTTGGAGCGTGGGTCTTCTATGCCATTGGTTATGTGTTCGAAGGTGTCGTGGTATCCCGGTATGGAAAATACATCGGCGTCTCGCACAGTGAAATCGAACAGTTCGGCAGACGCTTTACCGGCGGCTGGAAGGACGCGGTGGTGCTGTTTCTTATCCGGTCGATTCCCATGATGCCATCGACGCCGGTGACGCTGGCATGCGGCATCGTGCGTTTGCGTACGCGCACGTTTTTGATCACCACCTACCTCGGCTTCTTCGTGCGCGAGATGTTTTTCGTGGTGCTTGGGTATTCCGGCGTAGCCGCCACCAGCTTGCTGGCCGGGATCAATAGCGCCGAGAGTGCGATAAACGGACTCATCGCTCTCGCGATATTCATCGGAATCGCATGGCTGTACTGGCGTCGCCGGAAGGGCACGCTGCTGTCGCTGCTTGTGCGGAACAAGTAAGGCCGCCGGGGACATGCGCGGTATCCGGGCATGGCTTTCTTCCCATTTTACAACTACCATTTCGCGGTTCTCCTTCCGCACGCATCATGTCGTTCCTCTTGCAAGTCGTCGATGTGTTTCTTCACCTGGATGCCCATTTTGCCGCCGTCTACGCGACGTACGGTTCGTTCATCTACCTGATCCTGTTCCTCATCATTTTCTGCGAGACGGGTTTGGTGATCATTCCGTTCCTGCCCGGCGACTCGCTGTTGTTCGTGGCAGGTGCGTTCGCCGCCAAGGGGACGCTGCATTTTCCCATGCTCATCCTTATCTTCGCCGCCGCCGCGATCATCGGCGATTCGGTGAACTACGCGTTGGGACGCTCGTTCGGCAACCGCGTCTATAAGAAGAATTTCTGGTTCTTAAACCGCGAGCACCTGGACGAAGCGAAGAAGTTCTACGAGAAGCACGGCGCCAAGACCATCGTGCTGGCCCGGTACCTGCCCATCGTGCGTACGTTCGCACCGTTCGTGGCGGGCGCCAGCCACATGCATTACCGCACCTTCTTCTGGTACAACGTGTTCGGAGGAATCCTGTGGGTGTGCATCGGCACCAGCTTGGGTTACCTGTTCGGCAACATTCCCATCATCGAGCGCCACTTCAGCGTGGCGGTCATCTGCGTGGTGCTGCTCTCGCT
>DAORHV010000240.1:0-1625 GCA_035438175.1 Candidatus Peribacteria bacterium | reverse complement strand
TACGCGCCGTACCCGTCCAAAACAACCCGCTAAGAAAACTTCGTTTCGGGCTGCGAACGTGCTCTATACTCCGGCCATGTGCGGCATCACCGGATTCTTCGGCGAAGATAAGGCGCGCATCGACGCGATGACGAACGCGCTCGTGCACCGCGGCCCCGACGGCAACGCCACGCTGGTGACCGACGGCGCGTCGCTGGGTCATGCACGTTTGGCGATCCTGGACCCGTCCCCCGCCGCCGACCAGCCGATGTGGAACGACGCCAAAACTGCGGTGATGGTCTACAACGGCGAGATCTTCAACTACCGTGAACTGCGGGCGGCCGAGAAGTTCGACTGCGTGACGAGCGGCGATACCGAGGTGCTGCTGAAGCTGTATGACAAGTACGGCATCGGCTTCGTGAAGTACCTGCGCGGCATGTTCGCGTTCGGCCTGTACGACATCACCAAGAAAACCTGGTACCTGGCGCGCGACAGCGGAGGCATCAAGCCGCTGTTCGTCAGTTACCCCAACGGCAAGCTGCATTTCGCCTCCGAGATGCGCTCGCTGATGAAAGCGCTGCCGAAAAAACCCGAGTTGAATATGGAGGCGCTGTCACAGTACGTGCGGCTGCACTACGTGCCCGGACCCCACACGCTGTGCCAGGGAATCGAATCGGTCCCGCCCGGAACCGTCATCGCCTGGAACGAGCACGGCGAAGCGCGCGATACGTTCGCGCCCATGGTCGAACCGGTCCACTACGGCTCCCGCAACGATTTCCGTGCCCATTTCCCGGAGCTCATGGACATGGTGGTGGCCGGCCATCTGGTCTCGGACAAGCCGGTGGGACTGTTTTTGAGCGGCGGCATGGATTCATCGATCGTGCTGCACCACATGAGCAACCATGCCAAGAAGCCCGTCAAAACGTTCACGGTGCGGTTCGAGGCGACCGCCGACGAAGATGAAGCGCGCTTCAATAAAGACGCCGAAGTGGCCAAGCTCACCGCCAAACATTACGGCACGGATCACCGCGAGGTGGTGCTGACCGCGGCGCTGTGCCGCGACATCTACGCAGATGCGGCGCGTTCGCTGGACCAACCCAACGCCGACTCGGTGGCCATGGCCCAGTTCGTGCTGTCGCGCGAAGCCAAGAAACACGTGGACGTGGTGCTCAGCGGTGCCGGCGGCGACGAGCTGTTCGGCGGCTATCCGCGCTACCGCATCGCCCAAATCTTGCATTCGGTCCGCCATGTGCCGGCATCCCTGCGTGCGGCGGCCGCGCATATGGCCGGCCAGCCGGTGGACGTGTTGCGCATGCAGCCCGGACCCGAACTCGCCGAGCGACTGCTGGCTCGCGCCACCAAGGAAACCCGGCCTCTGACGCGCGGAAGCTGGTACAAGCCGGAGGCAACCACGACGCTGTTCCGCGAGCGGTTCGCCAGGTTGCCCGAAACCATGAATCCCGTACGCGCCATGATGGAATTCGACCGCGACCTGTGGCTGGTGGACGAGTCGCTGCGGCTGTGCGACGGCGTGACCATGGCCAGCGGACTCGAGTGCCGCGTGCCGTTCGTGGACCCGCTCGTCATCGCCGCTTCGCATGGCACCCGCACGCGCTGGCACATGGATTTCCGCCGCACCAAGACGT
>DAORHV010000239.1:0-1626 GCA_035438175.1 Candidatus Peribacteria bacterium | reverse complement strand
CGTTTCGAAATACAGTCCGTGCATCATGCCGAGCGGCGATCCGGCTGCCTGCGCGTGCATAGAGAAATTCCACAGGCTGTAGGCGTACGCCACGCTGGTGCCGGCTGCAACCAGGCTGTCCATCGTGAACGTCTTGGTCCGCAGCGCCGACCATGCCCCGCGGTAAAATCCGGCGCCCAGCCAGAGCTGCACCGGGGTGGCCAATGCCAGCGATGCGAGTCCCATCCAGGACGCGAACGTCTGCGAAAGCGGGGACTGCGGCAGCAGCGGGAGCGCCATGAATAAGAGCAGCGGCGCGCTGAAGGCGGCGGCAAGGACGAACCGGGAACGCGCCGAGCGGATGGCGGCGGCACGGTCGTAGCGTTGCTCGGAGGAGGTGACCGGCTCGGCACCGTACCCGATGGCGCGCACGGCTTCGGCCAGACGGAACGCGTCGGATTGCGCTTCATCGAACTGTACCGTCGCTTTGGCGGCGGCGTAATTCACGGTGGCCGAGCGTACGCCGGGAACCGCCCGCAACGCGTTCTGCACGCGGGCGGCGCAGCTCGCGCAATGCATGCCGGTGACCAGCAGCGTCGTCTTCATTTATGAGCGCTGGGACAAACCGATGGCATGTGTCAGCTCTTCCACGAACACCTGCGAGTCGCGCTTGGACGCCATGCGTTTGCCGGCGCACGTGCGCAGGTGGCTTTCCAGGACCTGGCCCTGGATGTACTTCATGTGCCCCTGCATGGCGAGCAGTTGTTCCAGGATGTCCACGCAGTAGGCGTCGGCTCCGATCATGCTTTCCACCTTCTTGTGCAAACCGGCCAGGCGCTTGAGTGCGGCCAGCGCTTTGGTTTTTCGTTCGGGCAACATAGAACTAGGGGTAGGGGGTACCGGTACACTACGCTCGCGAAAACCGCCGTGCAATCCGTTTTCGGAGTCATGAAAAACGGACGCGGAAAGAAGTCCGTTCGTCCGCTTGATTCACCACGGGCGGTCCAGTACCCTGCCGCAGCTAAAAAAATGATTTTATGGTATAATAGTACGATAACTCACTTCAGGAGACCCATGACCCCAAAGAAACCGATTCCAGGCACCCCGGACGGCGAGCGCGAAGATCTGCCGGAGGTCGTCGTGCCTACGCATGTCATCCGCATCAAACCTCCCGTTCGTCCGGATCAGGTGGCCGACGTCAAAGACGAAGTCGCGGCCGACATCCGCACGGCGTTCACGGGTCCCCGTGTGAAGAGGGATGAGCCTTTGCCGCAGCCTGTCGATGCGGAACTCGAAGAGGCTCCGCGTACCGATGTGCAGCGCCCCGCGGTGCCGGCGCAGCCCTTCGTGACGGTCATGAATGCGTCCGAATTGGATGAGAGTGCGCCCCTCACCGCCGTGACCGGCCGCGCTGCCGGACGCAACCAGACCGGCGAGGTGGAATTCGAAGCGCCCGCGGTATCCGAGGAGGTGACGCTGCAGAGCGTGGCGTACCACGTCCTCCATATGGGCTTGGCGAATGTCCCCGGTGTGCAGGCGGCGCTGGAAGGCGATTACGCGACGCCGGAGGAATTCGCCGACGCGGTATGCGCCGTGCTGCAGCCGTTCGAGGCGGTCGGACTCCGCGTACCGCAGGTGCGCTCGTTG
>DAORHV010000238.1:0-1656 GCA_035438175.1 Candidatus Peribacteria bacterium | reverse complement strand
AGGCCAGCCGGACCGCCGCGCGACGTTTTTGCTCCACTTTTTTAAAAAAGTGGAAGAAAGAAGGAGCTGAAGACAATCGCTAGCCATCCGCGAACCATGTAACCTTTTACTTTCCCATGCGTAATACTGTGTGTAGGACCTACCTCCTCCCTTTTCTTCCATGGACTCGACCGAACTCGCGGCAGTGGCCGCCTGCCAGGCGGGACGGCTCTCGGAATTCGACACGCTCTACACGCAGCATGTCGACGCCGTGTACCGATACCTGTACCGCCGCACCCTCGTCCGCGAGGTGGCGGAAGACCTGACCAGCACCGCGTTCCTGAAAGCCATGGAATCCATCCGTTCTTTCGATCCCGACAAAGGCAACCTGCGCGCGTGGCTCTATCGCATCGCACGCAACGGGCTCATCGACTACTACCGCACGCGCCGCCCCTCCGCCGACATCGAGTCGGTCTGGGACCTCCCGGGCGATGAAGTCTCCACGCTCGTGACCGAGCGCCGCATCGAATCCGAACTGCTCCACAAAGCGCTCGCCACGCTCACCGCCGACCAGCGCGAAATCGTGCTGCTGCGCGTCTGGGAAGGACTCTCCCACAAGGAAATCGCCGCACTCACCGGCAAAACCGAAGCCAACTCCAAAGTCCTGTTCTCCCGCGCCGTCGCCGAGCTGCGCACGCAGCTTCCCTCCCTCGCCATCCTTCTCCTTTTCCCCCACCTTCTATGAAAAGCTCCATCAAGCAATTCCTCGCCGATCTCTACGAGATCGACCCCTCGCTCAAGTCCCATCAGACCGAACTGATCCCGCTGCTCGAGAAGCTGCTGGCCCAGGACCCGGCCACGGCTCCCGATGCCGCGTTCGTGGCCCGTTTGCGCCGTCAGCTCAACGAGCGCGCCGCCGTCGGGCAGGCTCCCGCCGGTTCGTTCTGGCAGAAGTTCGCCTACGCTTTCGGCGGAGCCGTCACGGCCGCCGTCATCATCCCGGTCGCCATCATCGCCACCAACCAGCATCCGCTGTCGCCGAACGCACCGCTCTTCAGCAACCACGTTTCGGCCACCGGTGAAAACGCCTTCGGTTCGCTCGGCGGCATTGCGGCAGTCAATCCGGTCGGCATCAGCGCCCGTCCGCAGAGCGGCGGCGGCGGACCCGGCATGCCGGTTGCCTCCGGAGTCGCCAATATGGCCGAGGCCGTCCCGGCCCCGGCGATGGACATGCGCGACTCCAAAATGATCGCCCCGTGGCCCATGGTGCAGTACCAGTACGTGTTCAGCGGATCGCTGACCGGCCTGCAGCCCACCGTGGACGTCTACAAGCGCGATACCAAGCCGCTGAAAGTCCCGATGTCGGCCATCGCCGGCAGCCTGAATCTGGGCGGCATGAACATGGGTTCGTTCGACGGCATGAACATCGACAACATCGCGTTCACCCAGCAGGTCCCGTTCGGGTACCAGATCTACGTGAATCTGCGCGACGCCAGCGTGAACATCGACGCCAACTGGGAGCAGTGGCCCCAGTCCAAGTGCCAGACCGATGCCTGCTGGCAGGCCGAGCGCGTGAAGATCGGCGATCTGCTCTCCGATGACGAAGCCATCGCCATCGCCAAGAAGTTCGCATCCGACCACGGCATCGACCTGTCCATCTACGGACAGCCCGAAGTC
>DAORHV010000237.1:0-1664 GCA_035438175.1 Candidatus Peribacteria bacterium | reverse complement strand
GATTCCCATGCACAGACACGCCAGCGACAACGCCAGCGTCTGGATGAGCGTGATGTCGCCGAAGCCCTGCGCCAGGTGCAGCGCCAGCAGCGGAATGGTGAGCATGACGGTCATGGCCACGCCCGCGACGAACGTGCCGCGCAGGCGCCGTAGCAGCACGAAGATCGCGCCGAACGTGCTCAGTGTCAGCAGGAAGTGGATGGCGTTGGCGGCGGTATCGCTCCATTCACGCTGGCCCTGGTTGGCCGTGATCTGCAGCGCGTGGAACAAGAACGGATAGTTGGGTTTGGCCATGCCGCGCGATTCGTCGGCGTCGAAGGCCATGGCCCGGTCTTCGTACGAAATCCGCGAGCGCATGGTCCAGTTGGTGGCGCTGTCGTACTGGAACGTCGGGAGCAGCACCGCGTGCGAGAACGCGTAGGCGCCGTTTCCCAGCAGCAACACCGCACAGGCGGCGAGCATCAGCTTCTTCCCGCGCGAGAGTGTTTCCTTGGGCACGCACACCCGGCCGGTCTGGTCGGGGGCGGGCAGACGGTGAGCCGCGCCAAACCGCGCGGCAGCAATGACCGCGTTGCCAAGCAGCAGGCTGAGCGGGGTAAGCGGCACGTGGAGGAATGTATAGATGCACACCAGGATCACGTTGGTCAGCGCGGCCATTGGCAGCGCCAGACACGCGCGCAGCACCTTGGATTCATGCCGGCCCAGGATGACGTCGGCGCCGCTCCAGCCCTGTAAAAACAGGAGCGCGGTCACGCCGGCGAAGGTGAGCAGGGACATCATGATTTGGCGGGGAGCCGGCGGAAGAGCGATGAGCCGTCCTGGAACGTGCGCAGCAATTCGGCCCGGGTATGCGCGCCGCCGCAATCCAGCATGCCGTCCTGGAACGTGGAATTGATTTTGCCGTCCAGCAGGATGAGCGTGGAGCCGGAGGCCATGGCGGGGGAGTCCGAGACCTGCACCGGATACGCGAAATAGCGCAGCAATTTCTCGCGGAAGTTGCTGGCGTCACGGCACACGTACACCGACTGCGGCGCGGGCGTCGTTTTTACCAGATCGGCGATCTGCCCGATGGCGCCGGCTTCGTCGTACATGCCGTTGCCGTAGTATTCGGAGACGTGCTGCATGGAAAACCGCAGCAGATCCAGCGTGAAGCGCGCGCCGTAGAGCAGGCAGAAACACGCCAGCATCCCGACGGCGATGCGCACGCGGTCCGCCGAACGTTTGCGGATGAATACGATGCCCATGGCCAGCAGTGCCAGACAGCCGAATCCGAGCGTGAACTGAGCGCCGAGCATGCGGTAGCCGCGCAGCGCGTGGTAACTATTGGGCGCGTACGATTCTGCCACGAAGAAATGTTTCACGGCCGTAACGAGCAGTGTCAGCGGCGACGCCGGCACGAACTCGGCGGAGTAGAATCCGGCCTGCACCGATTCGTCTTTCACCAAGATGTTCACGAGGTAGGTCTTGATGTTCGGCGACCACCCCGGACTCACCGTCAGGTCGATGAGCACCTGGCCTTCGCCGGCGGCGGGCAGCGTGAAGTGCAGGAAGTCGATGGGGTTGTATTCGCCGTTGGCCTCGAGCGGCACCAGGTAAATATCCAGTGAGTCGGTGCTGCCGTACACGATGCGCAGCGCCTGGCCGCCGTCACCTTCCAACTTGGT
>DAORHV010000236.1:0-1668 GCA_035438175.1 Candidatus Peribacteria bacterium | reverse complement strand
CTCCGGCCGGCGGCAGATCGTTCAGGTCGGCCGGGTAGAAGCGGTCGGGCGTGGACCAGCGTTCGCCCAAGTCCATGTAGCGCACGACGCCTTGCAACACCGGAGCGGCGAAGGTGCGCATGCGGGTGATCTCGCCGGTCTTGGCGTCCACCAACACGAACTCAGCGCGGTGATCGAAGAATGCGCCGGGCTCCAGGTCGAGGAAGAAGAACCACGAATCGTTGAGTACGTTCATGGGTACGTTCTTCAAGTGTGTCTGATACACCACCGTGCCAGCGGGCAGCGGTTCGGGATACGCGAACGCCATGAGCGGCAGGACTTTGCCGGTGGCTTTCACCATTTCCGCGTGGATGGACGACACGACCTGGGCCGTCACGCGCTGCTTCGCACTTTCCATGTCGAATGTGATCTCCCCTGCCGAGAGTTCGGGGCACCACCAGCCGAACCACGAACACAGCCAGCCTTCGTCCGGCTGGCGGAGCACCGCGTGGCCGTGTTCATCGAGCACGAACTCGCGGCCGTCCACGGTGAGAACGCCGTCCTTGTACTGGTCGGATTGGCGCAGCACGTCGCCGGGCGAGGCCGATGCGGTCACCTCGACCGGGTGGCTGAACGTGAGCCGGGCGGCCGAAGCGGACAGTGGCTGCAGGAGCATCGCGAGGCCGACGAAGCCCGCGGAAAGGCGTTGAAGGGTGTTCATAAGCCCAAACGCTAGCGGACTATCCGCCTGCTCGACAAGGAGCACGTGCGCCCAGGCCGTATTCTGGTATGCTCTGCGGCGCTTCCCCATTTCCATAATGCCCGCCCCGCTCATGAAATACGCCGATCAGTTCGTGGCCCTGGCCATGATTTATCTGCCGCAGGTTCTGCTGGCGATCATTACGCTGCTGGTGGGATTCAAGCTGGTGAAGATCGTGGTGGCGATCATGGATAAAGCGCTCTCGACCCAGCGCATCGACCGCACACTGACCGGCTTCCTGCACAGCATGGTGACCATCGTGCTGAAGATGCTCATTCTCATCACGGTGGCCATGATGGTCGGCATCCAGATGACGTCGTTCATCGCGATTTTGGGCGCGGCCTCCCTGGCTGTCGGCTTGTCGCTGCAGGGCAGCCTGTCCAACCTGTCGGGCGGCATCCTGATTTTGTTCTTCAAGCCGTTCCAGGTCGGCGACGACATCGAGGCACAAGGCCAGCGCGGCGTGGTGCACAAAATCGAAATCTTCTCCACGCTTGTGAAGAGCGCCGACGGCACCAAGATGATCATTATTCCGAACGGCGCGTTGAGTAACAGCGTGATCGGCAACTACACGCGAAAAGCGTAGGTCCGAACGGAAAATTTGCCTTTACCCGGAAATATTCTATTTTCCGTGCATGGGCTTGGAGCGCTACAACATCGGTTTTGAGCGTGACCTGGACCGCCATACGGTCACCGATACCCGGACCGGATACGAAATGCATATCGCGCAGCCGCATCGTGTACCCAATCTGGTGAACCGCGTGGCGTTCACGTCGCAATTAGGCCGCAGCAAACAACGCGTCCCCATTACCAACCGCAACGTCCAGCAATACCAGTCCGAACTGCCGGGATTGCCGCTGGACCCGTCGCTGCGGTACGTGGAAATCGCGGCCGGATTGGGCGGCTTGGCCGAATACGTGGTCCGGCAT
>DAORHV010000235.1:0-1668 GCA_035438175.1 Candidatus Peribacteria bacterium | reverse complement strand
ACCTCCGGCAGCCTTGGTCTGAAGATCATCCAGACCGCCTCCGGAAACATCATCCACGCCGAAAAGACCCTCACCAGCTCCGGAAACATCATCGCTGTCGGCAGCATCGTGACCCGCAACACGCTGTCCGGCAAGACGCTGGTCGTCTCCGGTAACGCCTCGGTGACCGGCGCACTGGTCGTGAAGAAGAGCATTTCGGGCGCCGCGCTCGAAATCCTGGGTACGGCTTCGGGAGCCGATATCTTCGCCACCCGTTCGGTCACCGGTACCAACCTCTACGCCGCCACGACCTTCGGCGGTGCCGGATTGGCTTCTTGCAGCAACGCCACCACGTCCAAGCTGCTCTACGACTCGGCTACCAAGCGCTTCTCCTGCGGAACCGATCAGACCGGTGGCGGCTCCACCGCTCCCGAAGTCGGCACGCTGTCGTTCTCCGGTGCGGTTCTCCGCCTGGGTGACGCCCGCTACGTGAAGAAGGCCGGCGACACCATGACCGGCCAGCTAGTCATCAACCTCACGGCCGGCAACATCGGTCTCAACGTGCTGGCGGGCATGTCCGGTAACACGCTTACCGTCTCCAAGGGCGCATCCCTGGCCGGCTCCGGTATCACCATCACGTCTTCCGGCCAGACCGTCTTCAACCGCCTGAACCGCAACGTGGACTTCAACATCCGCGGCAATAGCGACAGCAGCTTGTTCTACGTCGACGCCTCGTCGAACGCCGTCGGCATCGGCACCGTGCTGCCCAAGGCCAAGCTCGACATCCTCGGCACGCTCTCGGGTAAGACGCTCACCATCTCGGGCAACGGTTCATTCTCCGGCGCGCTGGTCGTGAAGAAGAGCATCTCGGGCGCTTCCCTGGAAGTGCTCGGCACCATCTCCGGTGTGAACGTCGTGGCGTCCGGCACGGGAACGCGTCCGCTGATCTTCGCATCGGCTCCGTGGTCCTCGGTGGGTATCGGCAGCAACACGCCGACCCAGCGTCTCACGGTTTCCGGCGGAACAATCCTGAACGTCGCCGGCGGCACCGTCCGTTCGCTGTCGGGCGTGAACTTGGGTACCCAGATGAACGACATGGTCGTGGTGGGCCGCTACGCCTACGTAGCCGGCGGCAACAGCCCGAACTTCCGCATCGTGGATATTTCCAACCCGCTCAACCCCAAGACCGTTTCGTCGCTGAACTTCGGTTACGCCGTGCAGTCCATCGCCGTCTCGGGCAAGTATGCCTACGTCGGCAGCACGACCACGACCAACGAGAACCTCCGCATCATCGACATCTCCAATCCGTTCGTCCCGGTGCAGGCCGCTTCGCTCAGCGTGGCCGGCGGCATGGTGGGCGTGCAGGCCATGGCGATCAACGGCAAGACCTTGTACCTGGGCAAAGCCGTGGACTTCTCGACCGCCGAGTTCGTCATCGCCGACATCACCAACCCGCTGGCGCCCAAGATGCTGTCCAGCATCGACTTCGGCAGCAGCGTGGGCATCAACTCCATCGCCATCCAGGGCAAGTACGCCTACGTGGGTGCCGATGATGATGCGTCCAGCGGAAACGAATTGCGCATCTTCGACATCTCCAGCCCCAACAACCCCATCGAAAAGGGCGGTCTCAGCCTGGGTGCGGGCGTGAAGAGCATCAACGTCGTCGGTCCGTACGCTTACGTCGGTCTC
>DAORHV010000234.1:0-1679 GCA_035438175.1 Candidatus Peribacteria bacterium | reverse complement strand
ACGTACTGCGGAGACTGCTCCAGCAGCACGCGGCGGGTGGTGTTCACCGAATACTGGTTGAACGGAGTGTGGCGTTCCACGGCCGGCGGTCCTTTCAGCGCGTCCACCACGGCGGTGATTTCCGAGCGGCCGGCGTTGGCGAGTACCAGCATCTGGATTTTCGAAAGACGCAGGCTCAGGTTGGTGGGGTCGCGGGCGATTTCCTGGTCGATGATGCCCAGCACGCCGCGGTAGTTGCGGGCTTCGAGCATCGGCTGGATTTCGTTGTGGCGGCGCACGAAGGCGAGGTTGCCCGGCAAGTTGAATCCGTCGCCGTTCGGCATGCTGATGACGCCGGCCACCGCGCTGGAGTCGAACCGGCGGCCGCTGTTGGTGGCCGTTTGGTAGGCGCGCGCGAGCAGTTGCTCGTCCGTTTCGCCCGGACGGCGCTGCGTGATCTGTACGGTGGCGTCGGTCTTTCCTTCTATGCCGGTCGTATCGATGATGTGCACCGATCCGTCGGGTTCGAACGAGGCACAGAGCACATGGCCCTTGCCTTGGAGTCCGCCCAAGGCGCCCGTCTCGGACGTGGACGTCTCGATGGCGAACGCCGGCTTGCCCTGCAACTGACGGATGTAGGCGAAGGCCAGTGCGATGTCGTCGCAATCGCCGTGCAGCTTGCCGCCGGCATCGTAGGTCGTCAGGAATTCCAGCGGCGGGACCCATTTCTCATTCTGTTCATAGCGGTCGCGGCCGGCGTTCACGATGCGCTGGCGCTGGCCCATGTCGCGGGCCTGCGTGTACGTGAACATGTTCTCCAGGAACTGGTTGATACGCTCCGGCGTATTCAGGCGGGTGGCCAGATGGCGCGCATAGTTCTCGCGGCTGCCGAAACGCTCGGCGGTGTAGGTGAACTGGCGGCGGAATTCGGCCTGGTTTGTCGGCCACGGCTCGTTGTCGGGCATGGTCACGCGCGCCTCCACGGAGGGCGTGGGCGAGACGGTCGCCGAAAGAGTGGCGGAACGCGGGACGGCGGTCGGCAGCGTCGCCGGCGCGGTGACGGCGGCGGACAGCACGGGTGCCGGCGGAACCGTCGGGGTGCGCATGGGCGTATTGGCACGGCGTGAATTGGCCAGCGTATCCACCAGGCGTTTGAATACCCTCTGACCCGACGGCTCGGCAGTCTGACTGGCTGGCGGAGCATTGGAAGTTGCGGGAGTCTTCAAGAATGCATCGATCAGACGCTGCAGGTCGTCCACGCGGCGCTGCGTAAAATCGGCCGGAGCGGGAGTCGCTTCGGCGCCGATCCCCAGCGCACCGGCCTCCTCTTTGCGCCACTGTTCGGATTCCTGGCGCAATTTTGCGATGTCGGCGCGCAGCGCGGCGAGCTCAGTGGCGAGCGGATCGGTGTCCGGCGTCTCGTCCGCGGCCGCCGCCGCGTTGCTGTCGGTCTGGTTCAGCAGGGTATCGAACGATTCCAGTGCGCCTTCCAGTTCGTCGATTTCGTCTTTGTTCTCGTCCGGCGGCGTGGCGGCTTCGGGATTTGCCTGTTGCGTGAGCGTTTTGCCGGCCAGATACGTGAATTTGTACTGTTTCTGCAGCGTGTTGAAACGATCTTCAAGGCGCTGGGCCTTGCCGATCAATTGATGATCAACGAATCGCTGCTGCGCATGTTCAACGGCTTTCACTTCAATGCGCAC
>DAORHV010000233.1:0-1698 GCA_035438175.1 Candidatus Peribacteria bacterium | reverse complement strand
CGTTGCAATGATTTTGGTAAAACGCATAAAAAGGGGGAAGAATCCGACGATCTGTCGGGCGGCAAAGAGTCTAGCACAGCAAAACCGGAAATACAGCCCTTCCCGAACGCGTGTGCTAGCGGTCGCGGGGAACCACGATCAGGCTCTTCTTCTCGCACTTCACGCAGTGGAGCTCCCATAGCGGGAAGATGGAGCGCGCGGTGACGCCGGCATCCGAGATGGGCTCGTAGTAGGTGAGCGGGCGGTAGACCTGGAACGCGCCGAAGATGAATACGCCCAATACCGTGAGCGCGATGATCTTGTTGTTTTCGTTCAGCTTGAGGCGGCCGAAGACGTTCAGGTTCTCCACGACCAGCGCGAACAGGATGTAGCTGAAGAACAACGGCAGGAAATAGTGGTACAGGTACATCACGCGGTCGAGCATGCTGATGCCGCCCATGTAGCCGAAGTAGAGCAGCAGGAACACGCCGAGCAACATGCGGTGCTTCAGTTTTTCCTTGGGCGGGAACAGGAACGATGCCACGAACATGGCGGTTCCCAGGAATACGCCGATCAATCCCATCAACCAGGAGACCGGGTTGGCCTGCAGGTACAGGTAGCGCGTCAGGCCCTGCGCCGTTTGCTCCCAGCGGTAGTTAATGGAACGGCCGCCGAACGGCCAGAAAAACCATGGACTGCCGTTCTCGTCGGGCTTGCACAGGTCGAGGCGGGGGACTCCTTTGTTGTAGTACGTCACGTACGACAGCGAGTCGCGGATCATGACCGGGAAGTACAGAAGGGAGGAAGTCTTGCCCTCGCTGAGCAGCTGTTTGTATTCGTCCGACGCGTAATAGTATCCGCCGGTGCTCAGGACCGGATTGATCTTGGTAGCGATGGCGAAATGCGTTTGCCACACGCCGACGAAAGCGACCGCGAACGAGCCGAGCGCTACGATAAGAAAGAGGGAAACACGTTTCCAGTTGGGATACAGGCGGTAGAGCACGGGCAGGAACAGGGCGACAAGCACCAACGCCACCAGCTTTGTGGTCAGCGCGAAGCCGAACGCCGCGCCGAAGATGGCAGCCCAGACCAGGAACCACTTCTGCCTCATGCGCTCTTCGTTTCGGCCGCCGAGCAGGGCCAGGAACGCCAGGATCATCGCCGCGCCGAAGAAAATGAGCGGCGAGTCGGTCATGGCGCCGCGGCTGTGGACGATGAGCGCGTTGTCGAAGATATAGAGGAAGCTTAATAAGGAGGAGATGGCGCTGCTACGTGTGATGATCAGGAAGATGCCGAACAAGAGCGGCGTGGTCAGCCAGGCCAGCAGCGACGGGAACAGGCGGTAGCCGGCGAACGAGAAGCCAGGCGGGAAACCGCGGGCGTAATCGGTGTCGATGAACTTTGCATCGTACTCTGCCGAGTTCGCGTGCGTGATCTTCTCGCCCAGCGCGATGAGCATCTTTCCCAATGGCGGATGCTGCTCCATGAAGAAGGTGCCGTTCAGGTACTTCTGCGCGGAGGCGATGTGGTACGGCTCATCCCAAAAGACGCTCGGAGGATAATCGTAATGATAAAAATAGGTGAAGAACGAGGTGGCGATGATAAAGACGAGGTACATCCAGCCGTTTACGCCCATGAGAGGATGGCTCTTTGTCGTTGGTGGGGTTTTCATCGCGCGCAGTGTACCCAAGCTCCGGTGACAATGTGAAGTGCGTTCCT
>DAORHV010000232.1:0-1707 GCA_035438175.1 Candidatus Peribacteria bacterium | reverse complement strand
AGACCGGATCAACCGGCGACGGATTCGACTGGCTGACCGCGGTCGGACACACGGTGGTGCGTCCTAGCCCCGCGCTGGTGCCGGTGGCGGTGAAGGAGAAGTGGGTGGCGGACCTGATGGGCATCAGCTTCGCCAACGCCAAGCTTACGGTGCTGCAAGCCGGCCTGAAGCGAGAGGAGCGCACCGGCAAACTGCTCTTCACGCACTTCGGCCTCAGCGGACCGCTGGTGCTGAACATGGGCCGCGCCATCGGCGATTTGTTGGAAGCCGGGCCGGTCACGCTGAGCGTGGACCTGTATCCCAAGCTGGATCCCGGCGCGCTGGACGTCATGGTGCTCGGCATCCTGGAAGCCAACAAGAACAAGCTGCTGAAGAACGCGACCGGCGAATTGTTCGCGCCGCGCATGGCAGATCCCCTCTTCCGCCAGGCCGGCATCGACGGCGAGACGCCGGTGTACCGCTTCTCCAAAGAACAGCGACTGGCGCTGGTGTCGGCGATGAAAGGATTCCGGCTGTCGGCGTCGCATCTGCTCGGCGAAGAGAAGGCCATCGTGACCAGCGGGGGTGTGGAACTGAAGGAGGTGGATTTCCGCACCATGCGCTCGAAAGTGCACGACAACCTGTACCTCATCGGAGACATCCTGGACTTCGACCGGCCGTCGGGAGGCTTCAGCCTGCAGTTGTGCTGGACGACGGGTTGGATTGCCGGCGGCGCGGCTGGCGCGCAGTGCGCTTTGGCGGAGTGACCTTCGGTTTGACTGCGTCCTCCAGCAGCTCGTGGATGAGCCGTCGCGAACTCTTGTAGCGGCAGATGTGGATCCAGCTGTGGTGAATGGTCCGGACGTGTCCGCAGCGGACTTCCACGGTGTCCCCCGAACGCAGCACGGTGTCGAGCGGCTGTTCGCGGCCGTTGATGCGCACCGCCGTGACATATGCGGTGCGCTTGCCTTGGGTGTGGCATGCGAAGTCCAGCGCGGTGAGCGGCTTGCGGAGGTGGTACAGGTTGTTCTTCTCGTCGAACAGCGGCAAGTGGCTGTCTTGGAAGTACGTGCGCAGCGCTTCCTCGAACTGCTCGGGTGAGCGCGACTGCTGGCGCAGCGCTTCCAGATTCTGGAACAAATTGATGCGTGTGGTCGGCGAATTGATGGCGTACAAGTATTCCTTGTAATCGGTGTGGCGTGCGATGCCATACTCGCACTGGTAGTCCATTTCCTCGGTGCGGATCTGGATCTCGATGGGCAACTCGGTCACGCCCGGCAGCGGATACACCACGGTGTGGATGGAACGGTAGCCGTTTTCTTTGGGTGCGCCGATGTAGTCCTTCAGTTTGCCGGGAATGGGGTGCAGCGAGCCGTGCACGACGCCGAGCGCCAGGTAGCAGTCCTCCAGCCGCTTCACCACGATGCGCAGCGCCAGGCGGTCGGTCAGTTCCTCGAAGCGGCGGTGCTTGGCGACCATCTTCCGGTAAATGGAGTACGTGCTCTTCACGCGGAAGCTGATTTTATTGCCGATGCCGCGCTGCTGCAGACGCCGGGCCAGGAACCGCTTGGTGTGGTTCAGGCACGAGAGGTCGAGTTTGTGCGACTGCGACAGCTTACGCTCCAGGTTGCCGGCGGTGGCGGGCGACACGATGCGAAAACACGCGTTTTCCATTTCACGGCGCCAGCTGTGCATACCCAGGCGTCCGGCAATGGCCGAGTAGATGTG
>DAORHV010000231.1:0-1751 GCA_035438175.1 Candidatus Peribacteria bacterium | reverse complement strand
TGGGCACCCAGCTGCTTCGGCGAGGAGCCGTGGCGTTACGTGTACGCCACAAAGGATGATGGCGAGAAGCGCGCCGCGCTGGAAGGCTTGCTGGCCGAAGGCAATGCCTGGGCCAAGAACGCCTCCCTGCTGGTGCTCAGCTTCGCCAAGAAAACATTCGCCCGCAACGGGAAGCCCAACGACTACGCCATGCACGACCTGGGCTGCGCCAGCGGCTTCCTCGTCTTGCAAGCAACACACATGAACCTGGTAAGCCACCAGATGGCCGGCTTCGCCGCGGACAAAGCCAACGCCGTGCTCGGCGTTCCGGCGGACTTCGCGCCGGGCTCCATGATCGCCATCGGCTACCCGGGCGACATCACGAAGATGGACGAAAGCTCGCAGAAGCGCGACGCCTCACCGCGCAACCGCAAGCCATTGGAGACCATCGCGATGCGCGGCAGTTGGAAGGCTTAAGCCTCCTCGGTCTCCCGGTATTCCACTGGCGTGGCGATGCATGTCATGAGACGGTCACGGAAATCCTGCAGGTGCTGGAGTGCTGCAACCACCGGAATTTGCAGCCTGCCTTTCTTGCGCGGCATGCGGTCAAGGACGGTGCGCGCCTCATCCGCCAGCTCGTCGGCGGCGATCCGCACGTTTTCGGGTTCGCGGTACTGTTCGCGCTTGGCAAATTTCAGCCATTCGCGTAACGCGGTAACGATGCTCGCAATGATGTCGCCGACCTCGTCGTCTTCCAGATCGGCCTCTTCCAGATCGCCGATCTCACCGAGCACGAAGCCCACCTCGCTTCCGAGCCATTCCATTTCGCTCAGACTGCCGTCTTCGCCGTCGCGCGGTTCTTCGGAGGGCATGGGGGATAAGGAGTGCGAAAGTGTACGCACAACACCGCCTGATGCAAGAAAATGACCGTTTTACGCACATGGCGTTCGGGAGGCTGATCGCTTACACTTCACACACATTTCCCACAGATTTCGCATGTATTCCGTCGCCCGTCTCAAGTCCAAGCTACCGGTCCTCACCGCCCCCACCGAGGGTACCGCCGCGGTGACCGTCTTGGTCTTCGCCGGAGCCGGATCGCGCTACGAAGTGCAGGGCGACCGCGGCATCAGCCACTTCCTGGAGCACATGTTTTTCAAGGGCGGCAAGAAGTACAAAAGCGCCGCCGAGGTCAGCATCGCCATCGACTCGGTCGGCGGCGACTTCAACGCGTTCACGGGCAAGGAATACGCCGGCTACTACGTGAAGGTCGCGGCCGAGCACGTGGAGATGGCCTGCGACGTGCTCTCGGACATGCTGCAAAACGCAACCTTCCCGCAGGAGGAAATCGAGAAAGAGCGCGGCGTCATCATGGAGGAGTACCGCATGTACCAGGACACGCCGATGTACCAGGCCGGCTGGGATTTCGAGACGCTGCTGTACGGCGACCAGCCGCTCGGATGGGACACCATCGGCACCGAGCAGGTCATCCGTTCGGTGAACCAGAAGGACTTCCTGAAGCATAAAGAAGAGCTCTACACGCCGGACAACCTGGTCGTCACGTTCGCCGGAAAAATCGAGGAGAAGCAGGCCATGCAGCTGGGCGAGAAGTACTTCGGCAAGATCGGCGGCAAGAAAGGAAAGACGTTCGCCGCCGTGCAGGAGCACGCCGGCAAGCGGGTGGCGCTGACGACCAAGCAGACCGAACAGGCCCACCTTGTGCTCGGCATGGAAGGCGTCGGTGCGCTGCACGACGATCACTTCTCCCAGAAACT
>DAORHV010000230.1:0-1821 GCA_035438175.1 Candidatus Peribacteria bacterium | reverse complement strand
TGGCGGGCGGGGGAGTCAGGTAGTCCTGGTAGTAGTCCGGCAGCGCCTCGTACGAGCTGGTCACCGGGCGGTAGACGGGCGAGTTGTACTGGTAGGAACGCTGGTAATCGCTGTCGGTCGGGCAGCGGTAGTACCCGTCGTAGTAGCCGCAGTAGTTGCCGTACGTGTCGCCGTACAGGTGCTGGAACTGCTGCTGGTAGCTGGCGGGGTAGCGGTCGTAGTCGTACTGGGTGTCGTACGTGTTGTTGTACGTGTTCGGCTGGTAGTACTGGTAGCCGTAATAGCCGGCGGCGTCCGCGAGTGCGGGAACGGCCAGGGCGGCGGAGACGAGGAGTCCGGTGAGGACGGTGAGGAGTTTTGACATAGGAGGCCTATTCTAGTGTCTTCGACTTTGCCAGCAAGCTACCGCACCCCTTTCCATGGATTTGTCCAAGTGAAGTTCGTTCGACGCCCGGAGTGTGCCGTACGGACCTGTATTGCCAGGCGGAAACCGCCGTTTCGCCGCAAGGCCGCGTCGTTGACAGTCCGGGTGCCGAAGCGTAAACCGATGCGGACTCCGGGGCGTCTTTCGGATGCCGGACTCACCTTCATGAGCAGAATTTTCCGCGAAATCGCGCAGAACTGGAAATCGGGCCTCACCGTGGCCATGGTTTCCGTGCCGCTGTCTTTGGCGCTGGCCATCGCTTCGGGAGCCACACCGGTCATGGGAATTATCACCGCGGTCTGGGCCGGATTGGCCGCCGCCGCACTGGGCGGCAGCGAGTACAACGTCATTGGCCCGGCCGGCGCGTTGTCCGGAATCCTGGCCAGCTTCGCGCTGACGGTGGGCGCGCAGTTCATGCCGCTGCTGGCGCTCATGGCCGGCGCGCTGGTGTTCGTGTGCTACGTCCTCAAGTGGGAGAAGTACCTGGTATTCATTCCTTCCAGCGTCATGCACGGATTCACGCTCGGCGTGGGTCTGACCATCGGACTCGGGCAGCTGAATTCGGCATTGGGCCTGTCGGGCTTGCCGGTGCACGAGTCGGCGCTCCTGAACATCTGGGAATCCGTCACGCACGTGTCGCAACTGAATCCGCTTACCGCGGGGCTCTTCGCGGTCATGCTGGGGCTGCTGTTCGCCCTGGCGAAGTTCGCGCCGCGCATTCCCGGTGCGGTGGTGGTGGCCGCGGTCGGCATCGCCGCCGGGTACGCATCGGAGGCGCACTGGCTGCCGCTGGCCGTGACCACGCTGCATTCCAAATACGGCGCGTTGCAGGCGTCGCTCATCCAGGTGCCGTCGTTCCAGCTGCCGCCGCTGACCATGAACCTGTTCAAGGCGGCGGTCACCGTCGCGGTCGTCGCCGTACTGGAAACGCTCCTGTCGGCCAAGATCGTGGATGGCATGACCGGCACGCGGTTCAACCAGCGCCGTGAGGTGTTCGGCCTCGGTTTCGCAAACATCGCGTCCGGCTTGGCCGGCGGCATGCCGGCGACCGGCGTGCTGGTACGCACCGCGCTGAACGCCAAGACCGGGGCGACATCGCGCTGGTCGTCGGGAATCAACGCCGTCTTCGTGCTGCTCATCGCGCTGGTGCTGTTCCCCGGATTCCAGTATTTGCCGCTGGCGGCCGTGGCGGCGATCCTGGTGTTCGCGTCCATCCGCATGGTGGAGGTGCATCACTTCAAGAAGATCTTCCTGTTCGACCAGCACTCGTTCTGGCTTTCCATCGTGGTGGCGCTGCTGACCTTCGGCGTCGACCCCATGGTGGGCCTGCTGGTCGGCGCCACGGTGGCGCTGCTGGCGTTCGCCCAGCACTTGTCGCGCGGTCAGAGCGAGCTGAC
>DAORHV010000229.1:0-1866 GCA_035438175.1 Candidatus Peribacteria bacterium | reverse complement strand
ATCAGATATGAAGCGGCAAAAGCACTGCTGCTCCTCCCCGACGAAACCGATCGTCTCGGGAACAAAGTCTTCGTTGCCTGCCATTCGGCTTCCTTGGCTCACGAAACATGGGAAATGCTGAAAAATGAACCGCTCTCGGAGGGTGATCTGTTGCAGCTGTGCAAGTATTCATGCGCACACCTCGTCCGCATCCGCGCATGGTCACAATTGAAACCGGTCATTTCCTTCCCGGGATTGGTCGATATCGTTTCCTGCCCGGAGGCGGAACTGTTCCATGTTCAAGCGTACGAGCTGCTGGCAACGTTGCCGGTCACGTTCGACGGCTTGATCGAGGCGGCCTTCGAGCTGCCATTCGTGTTCGATCCCGAGCACATCTAATAAATCTTGCCCGGTCACATACCCCAGTCGCTACGAAGCGGCTGGGGGTTCTTTGATTGTGGATGCGATGATTAAGGCTCCTGCTGCTCGAGCTTGATGGCGGCTTCCGGCGTGGAGACCGTCTTGCTCATGACGAAGATTTTCAGGATGCCGTAGGCGACCACCAGGTACACGATCATCGCCAGCAAGGTCGTCCATTCCATGACCACCGGGCTGCCTTCGACGCGGCTGATGCGGAAGACGTTCAGGAACGGCGCGGCCATCGGCTGCGTGAACGAGTAGATGAAGTTCGTGAAGCCGGCGGCCGGATTGGCGCCCATGGCTTTCAGCACGAAGCGGAATCCGAGCAGGATTTCGATCACGCCGAGCACATACCACACGACCTGGGTGGCACGGTACAGCGGCTTGGTACGCGGAGAGGTAAAAGCAGTTTCCATAAAAGGGAGTGGGGGAGGGGCGCATGTATTGACGCGGATGAGGCATGGTTCTTACAGTTGACTGAAATCCTTGAATGCATTTCAGTATGCATATGGCCGAAGTCCACGGAGACCTCCAAGACGCCATGGAGGCGGCATTGGTACCGGAGTGCTGGCAACTGCCGGAGGCGTTGCGCGGTGCCGATCCGGTGGAAATCCAAGTAGGCCTGAACCGCAAACTGGCATTGGAGCTGCTCACAGGTGCTGAGTTACCGGGTCAGTTCGCCGACGGCGGCTACGGCTCGCGCCCGGCGGACCACGCCGAATTGGCGGCGGTGGTGGAGCGCATCACCTCCGATGACACGCCGCATTTGGTGCGCAAGCGCAGCCGTTTCTTCCGGACCGGCGAACCGTGGACCGCCGTGCGCCGCACCGACATGCCGCCGACCACCGGGTTCTTCCGTCCGGGCGCCGACACCTTCGTCGGCGACATCGTGAGGCTGACCGCGCCGGGCGAACCGTTCACCGAAGAAGCGGCGGTCATCACGATCGGCAGGATCCGGCTAGCCGACGAGCCCCAGGGTTAGACCTTCTGGCCCATGAAGCGCTCCAGGTTCCAGAAATACGCGCGCACGAACGCGTGCTTCAGGAACGTGTTGCGGATGCGGCCCAGCGGACCGCCGACGTTCGTCATGCGGTGCAGGATCCAAGACCAGCGTGCCAAATGACGCACGCGCGGCAGGCGGCGGCGGTGGTACCGCACGAAGGCGGCGGTGACGTCGCCATCGCATTTACCGATTTCCTCGGACAAGACGCGCGCGTCTTCCAGCGCCATGGAGGCGCCCATTCCCAGAATGGGGGACAGCGCATGGATGGCGTCGCCGAGCAGCACCACGCGGCCGGAGTGCCACTGCTTCAGATGCATTTCCTCATCGTCGTTGTGGTACATCTCGGCGGCGTCCTCGGGCAGCAGCGTCAGGATTTCCCGCATGGGCGCCATGTCTTGAAAGTGCTCGCGGATCACGGCGTGGAACGTGGCCGGATCCGTGTACGTATGCGCCCGCGCCGGCAG
>DAORHV010000228.1:0-1927 GCA_035438175.1 Candidatus Peribacteria bacterium | reverse complement strand
ACGACCGGGGGGACGACGGGAGGCGGCGGAGGGGCGGCGTGGCTGCAGAACCTGCAACAGCAGAATGAAACGGCGGCCAGCGTGCCGACCGGAACGATCTCGGGGCAGTTGTTCGTGGATGTGAACGGCAACGGAAAGAAGGAGAAGGGCGAACGCGGCGGGTTCGGAGGAGTGCGGGTGGAGGCGACGGGGACGGATGTGGCGGGAACCGATGTGACGCAGGTGACGGTGGCCGGTGCGGACGGCGCGTTCCAGATGACGGTGCCGGCCGGGACGTACAACGTGTCGGCGGTGGATCCGTCGGGACTGCTGCACGGGTACGAGGCCACGGCGGGGTCTTCGGACGTGACGGTGGGGGCCGGCGAAGCGGTTGTGGTCGGGTTCGGCTGGAAGAGCGAGAAGCTTTTGGGATACAAGCCGTGCCTGAGCATCGGCGAGGTGAACCTGGACACGGGGAAGCCCGTCTCGCAGGCGATCTTGCTGGGGGTGAAGAACTTGTACGGACAGACGCTGGTGAAGGAGGGTGCTTTGGCTGAGCCGCTGGTCAGCCGCAAGGAGTTCATGGAATTGCTGGCCGGGACGCAGTGCCTGAGCCTGACGAAGTCCGGAGACGCATTGCGCGAGGACTTGCGGGCGGCGGCCAGGAAGAACGGCTGGCTGTCGGGGGTGCTGTCCGACGTGGCGGTTCCCGAGACGCTGGCGGGAGGTTCTTCGTGGGGAAACAGCGCCTACGCGCTGCTTGCCCAGGGAGTACCGGCCGGACGTGCGGTCGGCGAAACGCTGATGGCCGACGGGAATGCGCCGGTGACGAAGCGTGAAGCCATGGCCATGGTGGCGGCGATGCTGGGAGTGAAGTCGGACGGGGAACTGGTCTTGTCGCTGCCGCCGGATGCGACTGCGGACGACGCGACGAGCGGGATCTTCGTGGCACTGAAGAAAGCCGGCGTGCTGCCGCGCGGATTCGAAGCATCCATCGGCGGAGGCGTGATTCCGTCGGAAGCGGCGGACCTGCTGGTGAAGGCGGCGTTCGCCGGCGGCAAGCTGACGCTGTCGGCGTTGCCGGATGAAGTGCGCTGGGATCAGACGGTTGTTCCCGAGTACCTGAGCCTGGCCGGCGAGATCGACCGCCGCCCGTGCCTGACGCAGGACAGCGCCCGTGCGCTCTCCGTGCGGTCGGACATCCTGCCGAACGCGGCCGGAGACCTGTTCGAGCGCCTGCAGCTGCTGCTGTCGGTGGGCGTGGATGACAGCGAAGGACGGACCAGGTGGCTGATCACCGGACGCCCGAGTGAATACGGGGTAAAGGCCGGCAACATCGGACTGAGCGCTTCCAAGGCAGTGACATGGGTGAGCCTGGTGGACGTGGGCATGAAGCTGACGTGCCACCCGCTGGAGACGTTCCAGGAAGCCTCCCGGCGCCTGAGCGGAGGAGGAATGGAGCTGGGGAACGGAGGAACGGCCAACATGATTTTCGCTCCGGACAGGGTGTTTGGCACCGAGGACGGCGTGACGTACGTGCAGCGCCTGCTGCACAGCTTCCAGCGTCCGATCCGTGAGTTCAACTTAACGCCCATGGCGTTCGCCCAGGATCTGACCCTGGAGGCCCAGAAGGACTTCAGCGCACCGGTGAGCATGAAGGACGCAAGCAGGTTGCTGGCGTCGTACGTGCTGTACACGCGGGTGAAGACGGGTGCCATGACGCGCCTGGAGGCCGAGGGGGCCTACTCGCAGCTGCAGACGTCCATTCTGAAAGAACTCACGGGCGTGCAGGACGAGGAGTTGTGGCGCATGCAGAGCGTGGGCGAAGGAAAAGCACTGACGTGGGGACAGCTGATCACGGTGGCGTCGGACGTGCTGGGGCCGGAGTTGCAGGAGACGCCGCTGCCGGAGATGTCGACCGGGGAGGCGTGGTGGGGGGTGGTGGGGC
>DAORHV010000227.1:0-1942 GCA_035438175.1 Candidatus Peribacteria bacterium | reverse complement strand
CACGCGTTCGAGCCGCCCAAGTACAATTTGTAAGACGGGATTCCGGGGATACCAAGACTCCCTGACTCCACTTTTTGGCGTCCTGGAGTCCTTGGAGTCCCGGTATTGGTGTCCGTTCCTCTTGCGGATTTCACCGCAAACCGTGTACTATGTTGTCTACCGGCGCCCCTTTTTAGCGTATGTCCGGTTTCCGACCCAGACTCATGAACGCCATCTTCAACTATATCGAGGGAAGCATCGAGGAGCTGCGCCACGTCACCTGGCCGACTCAGCAACAGGCCGTCAAACTGACCGGCATCACCATCGCGTTCATTATCGTCACCGCCGCCTTCTTCGGCATCGTGGACGGTTTGTTCAGCGAACTCGTCAGACTTACGATCCGTTAATCCAATCCACATTTTCTCATCATGGCCAAACAGGATCCTTCAGCAGGTCGTAACTGGTACGTCATCCACACGTATTCGGGGTACGAGGACAGCGTGAAGAAGTCGCTCGAGCAGCGTGCCGAGACGCTTGGCATGAAGGACTATATTTTCACCGTGGTGGTTCCGAAGGAGAAGCAGATCGTCTTTAAGAAGGGTGAGCCCATGGAGGAGGAGCGCAAGCTGTTCCCGGGCTACGTCCTGGTCGACATGATCGTGACCGACGACAGCTGGTACATGGTCCGCAACACTCCGAACGTGACCGGTTTCGTCGGATCGGGCAACATCCCGGTTCCGGTGACCCCGGAGGAGTTCGGCGTCATCGAGCGCCGCGTCGGCGAGCAGGGAGCCAAGTTCAAGAGCGACTTCCAGATCGGCGATCTCGTGGTCATTATCGACGGTCCGTTCAAGAACTACGAAGGTACGGTGGACGCCGTGGACGTGGACAAGGGCAAGCTTACCGTGCTGGTGCTCATCTTCGACCGCGACACCCCGGTCGAGCTCGATTTCACCCAAGTCCGCAAGAAATAGGGTCACGCGGAGGACGGATGATGTCAGGACGGTTTTGCGTATCGGACGGCGCTTTTCATGTCCTATCAATGTAAGAACGGAAGGACTGGTACGTCTCAGTGCTACACTTCCATCACTTTTTCCCTATCTTCCCATGCGCAAACTCGTCGGTTCCGTCGTTTTTCTCAGCATGCTCCTCCCGTCCACGGCACTCGCCCTGGAAGGCATCGGACCGCGCGTCAGCGTGGTCGGCACCGTGGAGAAGGTCACCATCACCGATAAGCAGAAGTTCGCCGAGGAAGGCGGAGAATTCGTGATCCGCGCCAACAACGGCCAGGCCGTAAACGTGGTACTGGGTACCGAGGCCGATTACGAGATCATCTCCGAGGGCAAACTCAGCCGCCGTTCGTTGCTTCCGAGCGACGTGCAGGTGGGCATGCAGGTCCGCATCCGCGGCTGGCGCGTGAATTCCAACACGCTGAATGCGTCGCTGTTCATCATCACCAACATCGAGCTGAATCCCCTGCTCAGTGCCAGCGGCCAGCTGCAGTCCATCACCGACGGCTCCATTACGGTGCTGGCCGGCAATGGCGAGTCCAAGACCTACCAGGTCGATTCCTCGACGCAGGTCCAGGTGAACTACGAGCTGACGGGCATGGAGGGACTTAGCCTTGTCGGCAAGCAGGTGTTGCTCACGCTCAACCCGCTGAACACGACTCAGGTGCGCATCATCCGCGTCACCGGCAAAGTGGCCGCCACGAACACCACCAAGCCGAGCACGGTGGAACTGAAGCGCCGCTAAAACACAGGACTTCAAAGACCCCGAAGACTCCAACGGCTCCGACGAAATGCGTCCGGAGTCGTTTTTTATTACGCCATTCCCCTCCCCTTGTCTTTGGAGTCACGGGAGTCCTTGGAGTCGTAGGAGTCCTCTCTTATGGTTCAACCAGCACCCCCAACGGTTCCATGTCGGACTTGGTCAGCTTCTTGCGCATCAGGTTCACCAGCAT
>DAORHV010000226.1:0-1992 GCA_035438175.1 Candidatus Peribacteria bacterium | reverse complement strand
CTCGCTGTCGAGGTTGCCAGTCAATTCGTCACCCAGCAGCAGCGCCGGATCGTTCCTGGACATCCTCCAGAGCCGCGGCAACAGCGGCTCCACGAGCAGCACCGGAACCGCCGGTACGCCCATCGGCGGCGCCAACTCGGCATTCACGCTCCTGCAGGTCCAGAACGTCCGCGTGACCTCCAAAGACACCAACATCTTCCTGGGCTGGCAGGGACTCACCAGCACCGACCTGGCCGGCTACAACGTCTATTACGGCACCGTCAGCGGCAAGTACATCAACCGCCGCAGCGTCCCCGATACCTCGGCCAGCCTGGTCATCCGCGACCTGGAACCCGGCACCCAGTACTTCCTGGCCGTGCGCGCATTCAATTCCAAGAACCAGGAAACCGTCTTCAGCCACGAAGTCTCCATTATCGTGGGCAAACCGGAGTCCTCCAGCTCGCCGTTGGCGGCCGTGAACGAAAGCGATCTGCCGCCCGAGGAGAATCCGATCGAAGTCCACAACGGCAAGAACATTTCCGGCGAGACCGGCATGAGCTCCACCTTCGCGCTGCTGGCACTGGCTTCGGCCGGCGTCGGCACGTTCTTCGCTTGGCGCCGCCAGCTTCATCTCCCCCGTTAATCCGTGTCCGACTCCCCGCTCCACAGCAGCTGGAATTCCACCGACTCGTCGGAGAAGCGCGTGCCCGTGCGCGGCCAGTCCGTGCCCGTGCAGCATGAGGAAGAGGCCAGCCGTCCGGCCCGCGCGGCCGCCGTGCGCATGGCCGCCGATCAGGGATCCATGCATCTGGCCGCCTTCACCGGCATCGGCTTGGTGCTGCTGCTGGGCGCCGTTTTCTACTTGGGAACCGACAGCCTGCGCGGCAGCGTGACGGGCGGCGACGTGAAGACCATGAACGTGACCATTACGAAAGATGGCGCGTTCGACCCCGCCACGGTGGCCATCCGCCCCGGCGACCAGCTCGTGATTACCAATGAAAACCCCGACCCCCAGGTCCTGAAGCCCAAAGGCACTGATGACCTCTTCAGCGTCCAGGTACTGTTCGACGAGCCGTTCTCGTTCGTCATTCCGACCAGCGCGCTCGGCAAAAGCTACGTCTATTTCTCCGAGACGCTGCCGGATACCGAAGTCCTGCAGATCCAAGTGGTGGAGACGCTGCAGCAGGCCGTCGCCAGTTCGGAGGCCAGCTCGGAAGACATGATCCCGCTGCCGCCGATTCTGCCGACCCCTCAGAGCAGCGAGTCGTCGGAATCGACGGAAAGCAGCTCCTCGTCTTCGTCGAGCATACCGACCGTGAGGGCCACGCCGTCCACGACCGGACAGCCGCTGGTGGTGGCGCTGATTTCCTCGAGCTTCTCGTCGCGCCCGCCGGGCAGCGGCATCGCCACCGGACAGCCGTCCACGTTCAGCCTGCGTCCTGCAGCGGCTTCGGCTAGCAGTTCGCTGCCGTCGCTGACCGGCAACAGCAACCTGCCGAACAACCCGTACACGGTCGGCAACCGCACCGAAGCCGAGCGTCTGGGGCTTATTCCGAGCAGCAGCAGCTCTTCATCGCTGAAGAGCGGGGCGCCGCTCCGCCGCGTGGAGACCCCGGTGAAAACGCCGGCCAAAGTCACCAAGCCGCGCGCCAACGTCACCACCGGCCCCGCCGACAGCATGGTATGGGTCACGCTGCTGACCATGGGGCTCATCGCGCTGTACTACCGCCGCGTCATCGCCGCATAACGAAACAAGAGGGCCGAAGCCCCCTTGTCCCGGAATGCTTATTTTTTGGATTACAGGCTGACGTCGGCGGTCGCTTCGACGTTGCCCTCCTCGGACGTATTGACCTTGCAGGTCTTGCCGTCGGTGCGGAACTGCGCCCAGGCGGCTTTCTTGGACTTGCGGAATGCTTCGCGGGCCGACTTCTGCGATGCGGCAAAGGCGCTCCAAGCGGCCTTCAGGGCGGCTTTGCGCTGGGTGGTGTCGGTCAGGATCCAGGCGGCCTTGAG
>DAORHV010000225.1:0-2027 GCA_035438175.1 Candidatus Peribacteria bacterium | reverse complement strand
CTCCTTCATGCGCGCAAGCAAGATCCCCAAATCTTCCGGGCGGTACTGGCCGTCGGCGTCCAATGTGGCGACGAGGTCGGCCGAATCCGCCAGCGCGGCATGGATGCCGGTGCGGAATGCGGCGGCCAGTCCGCGGCGCTCTGGGTGCGTGAGCACGGCGGCCCCCGCTTCTTTCGCGCGCACCGCAGTGCCGTCGGTGGAACCGTCGTTCACGACGAAGACGCGCACTGAGTCCACTCCGGGCAGCGCCGCCGGAACGCGCCTGACGACGTCGGCCACGCTTTCTTGTTCATTGAAGACCGGGACGATGACCGCGAGGCGCATGGCAAACAGACTAGCGTCGCGCTTCCCGCAAAGGAATCACCTACGCCCTTCCAAACACCGCGATCCCCAGAATCCACTCGTTGTTTCCCTGGCTCTCCAGCGAGTCGACACGGAGCAGCGGCATCGGCCACAGGCGCTGCTGCTTCAGGCGCGGGGCGACGGCGGACAGCGACGTGCGGACGTCGGCCAGGCCGGCCGAGAGCAGGAGTGTGCGGACGTCGGCCGCGTCGGAAGGCTGCATGTCGCGGGTGAGACGCTGCTCGGCTCCGTCCGGATCGGCGGCGTACGCGACCAGATCCGAGAACAGGAACTCCTCGGCGCTCGGCAGCGTGAGCGGGCTCACCGATTCCACGAGCTTCAGGAACGCACGGCTCTGTTCGGGCGGCAACGCGTCGCGCACCGACAGGTCGCCGCTGAATTCGAGCGCGGTCAGCAGACGCGAGAGACTTGCGGAGGATGCGGTCACATTCACGGCGCCGGCCAATTCGCGGTGACCGTCGACGGTGGTGGAATCCTGCGCGAAGGTAATGCCGTTGATGCCGACCGGCGAGTTGTCGGCCGACAACGCGGCGGCGACTTCCTGCAGCACGGTCACCGCGCGGGCTCCCTCAGGCGACTCGGGCAGGATATACACCGACGCCTGCTCCTCGCGGGCGGCGAATTTATCCATGCCGAACAGGCGCTCGGCTTCCACGTTGGCGTTCAGCAGGGCCACACGCGAGCGCAGCTCGGGCAACGCGCTGCCGATGAGCACGGCCATGTCGCGCTTGGGACCGAACGCTTCCACGTGGCGCAGCAGCAATCCGCAGCCGGCCAGCACGCCGGCGATGCCGAGCGTGAAGACGCCGGTTTTCACGGCGCGGCCGGTGAGGATATCTTTAAGCGCCATGGGCGAGCGACAGGGAAATGGAGAACGGCGAGGTGACCAGTCCGTCGGCGGCTTGGGACTGCTGGTATTCGGGTTCGGAGACTTTCTCGAACGCCTTGGATGAACGCAGGTTGTCCACGAACGAGGCCAGGATGTGCATGGAGCGGCCGGCCGGATCGCGTACTTCCCCCGCGATGGCCAGGCGGCCTTCGGCGCGGTTGTACCACACGCGCTGCAGCACCACCGGGCTGTCGCCCGCCAGCGCGAAGCTCTTGCGGACTTCCTCCACGGCCTTGATGGCGTGGCCGACGTCGGCGTTCTGCGCGCGCAGATCCTGGATCTGGCGCAGCACCGGGGTCGGCACTTGTTCATCCAGTTCTTTGCGCGCGTCGAGCAATTCGTTCTCGCGGGCTTTCAGCGTTTTCTCTTCATCGGCCAGATCCTGCAGCTTGATGACCTTATCGCCGATGCTCACCGGGAAACGGTCGGGCGACGCCAGATACATCAGCGCGGTCATGGCACCGGCGAACACCAGTCCGAACACGAACACGGGCACGGCCATGCGGTCGATGGCTGCGAACACGGCGTTGGTGGGTTTTGGAGACATGGGGATTTCTCACTATTGTAGCAGAAAACGGCGGATTCCGCTATGCTGTGAATACTGCGATTGTCGCATCCCTACCCCCTTTTCGCTTGGACGAGCTGCTGCATAACCTGGATGAACTGCTCTCCGCCGTGCGCCTGGGGAAAGAGTCGCTGCAATCGCGCGGAGTTCCGACCGACATCACCGACCTGGAGAAACTGACCACCGCCTCGGCCATCTGGAACGACCACC
>DAORHV010000224.1:0-2036 GCA_035438175.1 Candidatus Peribacteria bacterium | reverse complement strand
ATGCGCATCTTCACGTGCTGCGTGCTGTGCTTGAAGCCGTACGCGTCGTCTTCCACCTCGTCAATGACCCGCTGCACCACTGCCACGCTGTATTCCTCGTTGGTGATGCCTTCGGGCGGCTGGGCGGGGGCGAATTGGTCGGCCTGCGCGAATGCGGATGCGCCGCCGCTCCAAAGCGTGCAGGCGAGTGCGAAACCGGCGATGACGCGTGACGTTTTCATTCGAGCGCGAGCAGTAGGTACATCATCAATATGCCGCCGGCGATGCAGAGCAGCTGCAGCACGCCTTGTTTCAGGCGGGTCTCCTTGTGCAGTTCGGGAATCAGGTCCGAGCCGGCGATGTACAGCAGGTTGCCGGCCGCGAAAGGCAGGATGTACGTGGCGGCATGGCTGAACGCGCCGCTGGCCGCGATGACTCCGAGCGCTCCGACAATGGATGCGGAGGCCGACAGCATGTTCAGCAGCACCGCTTTGCGTTTGCCGTAGCCGCTGTGCAGCAGCACGGCCACGTTGCCGATCTCGTGGGGGATCTCGTGGATCATCACCGCCAGCGCGGTCGACACGCCCACCGGCACGCTGGCCAGGAACGCCGCCGCGATCACGATGCCGTCGATGAAATTGTGCATGGATTCGCCGATGGCGCTGAGCATGCCTACCGGATGATGATGACTTTCATGCTTGTGTCCGCCGCCGCAGCACTCCACGTCGGGCAGCACGTGGCAGTGGCGCCAGTGGACGAATTTTTCGATGATGAACGAGAACAGCATGCCGGCCAGGATGATCAGCATGCCTTTGGGGAACGATGCCGGGTCGCTTTCAGCCATCTCCGGGAGGATGTGGATGAACACGTCGCCAAGCAGCGCGCCTGTCGAGAAGCTTACGATGTACAGCAGTACTCGCTTCATCAGTTTTTCTTCCACGAAGAAGAACGCCACGCCGAGCAGCGACAGCAGGCTGACTCCGACCACGCTCAGAATGGCGAGAATGGACGGCGGAAGATGGGAGAGAGTGGACACGAAGAAGTGGGGAATCAGGAACAATGCGAACAGGTACCGCGGATCTCGCTGATGTGGGTCCTCGGAATATAGCCGGACTGCTTGGCGATGGAGTTCTCGATGTGGCACAACCGCTCGTCATGGAACTCCTCGGTCTTACCGCAGTCATCGCAGTGCAGGAAGCCGTGGTGACCCGGCGTATCGGGCATGGTGCATGCGGTGAACAGGCCGTTGTACGGGTGACGGTGTACGGCGCCCAGTTTTACGAGTACTTCCAGAATGCGGTACACGGTCACCGTATTGATGGCATTGCCGCCATTCACGATGCGTTCGCGGATGTCGCCGGGGGACATGGGCTTGGCGGCGGACTGCAATGCTTGCAACACCGAACGGCGCGTCTGCGTGTCGCGCAGTCCTAATTTTCTCAGCAGGTTGCCAATGGCGTCTTTCGTGGTCATGGTGAAGAAAAAAGAGAGACGGCAGAGAAGTGATGTTGCAAACGCACTTCGTCCCTTTCGGGTTCCCTATGTGCCTGCCGTCCGGATTCACCTTAGGTCTGTCGTTTACTATATGCAAATTTTTTGCATTTGCAATAATTATCCGTCTGGATTTTGGCTTCTGGATTTGGCCCTCTAATTGCAAAAAATTCAATTTGTAGTACAATTAGAGAGTAATGCCACCTTCAACTCTCGTCATAGGAAATGGCGCCGATGCCTCCGAGACCCGTTCTGAGTGGGGCACGCTGGCTCCGGAAGCCGTGGCCGCCTTGGAGCGTGAATACACCTTGCAGGAAGCGACGCCCATCAACGGCGTGAGATTGTTCGTGGATAACCGCAAAGACATTGTTGTGCCTGCCGGCGTGCAGCGCGTGTATCCGTTCGTAGACGAAGGTGAGGATCTGCTGGAAGCGGCCCGCGCAGTCGTGCGGGCCGAAGGAGGAATCGCCAAGTTCGACCGTGTCGTGGAAAGCTTCGCCGGCGGAGGCAACTCCATGTTGCCCATCCTGAAGGCCGGCATCGCCGAACGCGGCTTCGGCATCGAC
>DAORHV010000223.1:0-2039 GCA_035438175.1 Candidatus Peribacteria bacterium | reverse complement strand
GCTCGATACGACCGGTGGCGACGGTGCCGCGGCCCTTGATCGAGAAGACGTCTTCGACGCACATCAGGAACGGCTTGTCCGTCTCGCGCTTCGGCTCGGGAACGTAGGTGTCGAGGGTGTCCAAGAGCTCCTTGAGCTTGGCCACGTTCTCGGGGTCTCCTTCGACGGCCTTGAGAGCGGAACCCTTGATGATGGGGGTCTTGTCGCCCGGGAAGCCGTACTTGGTGAGCAGTTCGCGGATTTCCATTTCGACGAGGTCGATGAGCTCCGGATCCTTGACCATGTCGACCTTGTTCATGAAGACGACGATGTACGGCACGTTCACCTGGCGGGCCAGAAGAATGTGCTCGCGGGTCTGGGGCATCGGACCGTCGGCTGCGGAGACGACCAGGATACCTGCGTCCATTTGAGCGGCGCCGGTGATCATGTTCTTCACGTAGTCGGCGTGACCCGGACAGTCGACGTGAGCGTAGTGACGCTTGGCGGACTCGGACTCGACGTGAGCGGTGTTGATGGTGATACCACGAGCCTTCTCTTCCGGAGCGTTGTCGATCATGTCGTAGCTCTTCTTCTCATCCGGGGGAGAGAAGTTGATCGACAGAGCGGCAGTGAGAGTGGTTTTACCGTGGTCGACGTGACCGATGGTGCCCACGTTCAAGTGCGGCTTGCTGCGGTCGAATTTTTTCTGATCGGCCATAATGAGAAGGGGAAAAGTAGTGGTAGGTAAAATGCTTCAGGAAACCTATTCTTTGCGGAGCATCGTACAGGTCAAAGCCGAGAAAGTGTAGGGAAAGCGGGTAGGGGACGTCAACAGGAATCAGAGCGAGTTCAAGAAGCATGCCCGGATGGCGGACTCCGACGACACCAAAGACTCCAAGGATGGTGTTCCTTGGAGTCATGGGAGTCCTTGGTTTCTTTGGAGTCTTTGTTATTTGGCGGTCTCCTCGATGCGGCGCTCGCGGATGACGTTCACGCGGATGACGCCGGGGTAGGTGAGTTCGGATTCGATCTTCTTGGCGATGTCCTTGGCCAGCTTCTGCTGCTGGAGGTCGTCGATCTTGCCGGCGTCGACGAACACGCGGATCTCGCGGCCGGCCGAGATGGCGTACGCCTTGGAGATGCCTTCGAAGCTCTTGGCGGTATTCTCGAGGTCGGTGAGACGCTTGATGTAGGCCTCCATGGATTCGCGGCGGGCTCCCGGACGGGCGCCCGAGATGGCATCGACTGCTGCGACGATGAACGCCTCGGCGCTCTGGATGGGGATATCTTCATGGTGGGCCGCCACGCAGTGGACGACTTCCGGACGGACCTTGAAGCGCTTGCAGATTTCCACGCCGATCTCGACGTGCGTGCCGGCGACCTCGTGGTCGAGCGCCTTGCCGATGTCGTGGAGCAGACAGCCTTCGACCACGATGGACGCGTCGGCGCCGATTTCCTCGGCGATCATGCGGCCCAGGTTGGCGGCTTCGACCGAGTGCTTCAGGATGTTCTGGCCGTAGCTGGTGCGGAAGCGCAGGCGACCGATGATCTTCAGTAGGTCCTGCGGATAACCGGAGATTCCCAGTTCCTCCACGGCGCGCTTGCCGAACTCGAGCATCATCTTGCCTACATCGTCCTTTACCTTATTGACCACTTCCTCGATGCGGGCGGGCTGGATGCGTCCGTCCTCAACAAGCTTCTCGAGCGCGAGTTTGGCGACGTAGCGGCGGACCAGGTCGTAACCGGAGATCACGACTGCACCCGGGGTGTCGTCGATGATCACGTCGATACCGGTCGAGGACTCGAAGGCGATGATGTTGCGTCCTTCCTTGCCGATGATGCGTCCCTTCACGTCGTCGCTCGGCAGCTGCACGACCGTGGTCGTGGACTCGGTGGCGACTTCGGAGGCGTAGCGCTGGATGGCCTCGGCCAGCACGGCGCGGGCCTTGGTCTCGGTCTCTTCCTCAAGCTGCTTCTTCAATTCCTTCACCTGGCCGGCGAAGTACGGGGCGAATTCCTTCTCCAGTTCGGCCCACAGCTGCTTCTTGGCTTCCTCGGTG
>DAORHV010000222.1:0-2055 GCA_035438175.1 Candidatus Peribacteria bacterium | reverse complement strand
GTCCAAGCAGGAAGTCGAGCAGCCGTGGAACACGTTGCTGCTCAAGATCCAGCAGTTCCGTACCACCCAGAACGATACAAACCGCGCCGAAGTGGATGCCGCCATGGAGGGTTTCCGTTCGGTGCTCCTCCAGGCCGTGCACCGCATCACCCAGCAGCGCGGCTGGCTGGATGCCGGCAGCGTCGGTCCCGCGTTCGGCGATATTTTCGGCATCGCCCGCGACCCCAGCGTCCGCGTCCATACCACCGACGTATCCATCAACGCCGCGGATGCCGTGCCGTTGCTTCCGGCGATCGGCGCCACGATCGATTTGCCCCGCGCCGGACGCCAGCGCATCACGGTACCGGCGGGTGATCTGCACATCGGCGGCGTCGCCGACGGCAACAAGCTTGCCAACGGTGCGTCGCGCACCATCGGCAGCCTCACGTTCCAGCGCAGCGCGGACGGACTCACGCTCATCGTCATCGCGGCCGCCTTATCCGCCGATATCCGCCAGGAAGTGTCGATCAAAACATCGTCAGACGGGGCCGCCCGCACCGTTCCGGTGTCGTACCGCCGCAGTGGCCAGGTGCAGGAGTCGACCATGATCAACGCCCTGCGCACGGGCCTGTTCATCCAGCGCCACCGCACTACGTCGGCCGATCTCCGTGAACGAGTGTCGTCTCCCGCCACCGCCGTTCCGGATGCCATCGGACTGACGCCCGGGTACCCGCGCCACGCCATCACCAACGTTCCGACCGGCCCGCTGACCGTGAACGGCACCGTTGTGGCGGCCGACGCCCGGCAGGTCGTCATCGGCGGCATTAAAGTCTCGCGCAACCGCGAAGGCGGGACCATTTTGTGGATCGAGCCGGCCAGCCTGGTCGGCGACGGTCTTACCCGCCACCGTGTCAACATCACGGGCGGAGGCGCCAACATCACGACGCACATCAACTTCACTCCGGGTGCCGGCGACCGCGGCCAAAATCCCATCCGCGACGGCATCCAGGAGGCACGCACCATCCGCCGCCAGTATTTCGCCTACGACCAGGAGGTCATGGCGCACCGCATGCAGACCAATGAAATCCTGACGTTGCAGGGCAACCTGCACGGCCTGCCCATGCCGGAAGGATGGAACGGTGCCATGGGTATTTTGTACGAGTCGGGCGATACCCAGTACCGCAAGGCATTGGATGCCTGGATGCGCGACGCATCGGTTCCGAATGCGATCGCGTTGCGCGGTGAAATGAACCGCCTGCTGCGGGTCGCGGGCATGCCGGAGACCGTCACGGCAGACAATATCCAATCGTATCTCGAAGTCTCGAAAGCCGGTTCCATCGATACCTTGGCGCGTTCGCGTAACCAAGGGTACATCACCGCCATCGGCAACTGGCTGCGCGCGGGCGATGCCACCACCGCCGGAGCATTGGTTACGGCAACGAACGCCATGTTGGCCGCCCAGCGTCCGCCCGAAGCCCAGGTCGCGTCGGCCGACAACGTGGAGCGCCTCATGCGCACGGCGGGCTGCGGTCATATCGGTCTGGTGCTGCGCTCCAGCATCGACCCCCAATTCACCGCCGCGTTGCTTAACTGGAAAGGCGCTCCGACCAATCCGGGTCATCGTGCTTTGCTCGTCGCGCAAGCCAACCGCGTGCTGCAGGAAATCCGTCCGCCGTTCACACCGGCTGTCCTGACCGTCACGAACGTGGACCGCATCATGGATTTGACCGGACTGAAGCCCACGCCGACCATTCCGGACGCGGAAACGACGCTCATCGGGAACCTGCGCCGCAAGCTTGGCGAAACGACGGACGAGACCCTGCCGCTGCGCAATGCGTACAACCGCTGGCTCATCCGTCACACAACCGAGGCCACCACCGCGCTCGTCACCCAGGCCAACACCGCGCTCTCGCGCCTTGGAGACCCGTACGTGACGGCTGCCAACCTTATACAGAAATTGGAAATGGCCGGTCAGGAAACGCGCGAAGCCGTCATGCGCGGACCGATCGGCGTGATGATGGCCGCGACGTACCACCGGGAATTCAACGAAGCCCTCACCGCATACAACTCGAGTGC
>DAORHV010000221.1:0-2072 GCA_035438175.1 Candidatus Peribacteria bacterium | reverse complement strand
CATCCCGGTGCAGATTTTGGCCTACTTCCTGGCCGTTCTGCGCGGCAAGGACCCGGATATGCCGCGCAACCTGGCGAAGAGCGTGACGGTGAAATAACGAGGACTCCCATGACTCCTAAAAAAACGGCCGTCGGGCCGTTTTTTCGACTCCGTGGATTCCAACGAAACTCCAATCTTGCTTGCGGGAGTCCAAGCAGTCGCTGGAGTCTTCGGAGCCTTTGCTTACCCAAGCCCTCAGCCTTCCAAAAACCGTCGTTTTGCGCTATACTAAGAAGAAACCTTCATACCCACATCCATCATGTCGTATTCCTTCTCCGAGAACCGTCTGCTTGGTCAGCGCGCCGAGAGCCCCGACCGCGGTTCCGACACCGGCGGTTTGCGCGGACTGTTCAGCGGACTGATGGACCGCGCCCGCAGCCTGTTTGGAGGGTCCACCCCCGGCGGACGCCAGGAAGTGCGCGGTACAGTCGACCGCTTCGGACGAGATGTGGCCGCCGTGCGCAGCGGCGTCGCCAAAGACGTGCGCGCCGCGTTGCCCGCCGCCGTACGCAACACGCCCGCCGCCGACACCGCGTTCCGCAGTACCGGAGGCGACGACATGACCCGCATGATCGAGGATTTCCGCAAGGAGAGCGCTTCATTGGACCAGCAGCGCGACAAGATCTTCAGCGACTCGTTCGCCAAACTCGAAGCACTCAAGAAGCAGATGGAACAGGACGAAGCCGAGGACGAAGCGCCGGTGAAAGTCGCCGCGTCGGTCCGTCCGATCGGCACTCCCGCGACCGGTCCCATCGGCACCGCCGGCACTCCCGCTACGGGACCCATCGGCGTTCCCGCCGGTTCGCCGCCGTCCGGTCCGATCGGCGCTCCCGCCGGCACCGTGGAATTCCCGGCCACTCCCGAGGCCGTGCGCGAGCGCTTCCGCTACACCACCGACCGCTTCGGCACGCCCGAGGCGTATTCACGCTTCCTGGCCGAACAACTGACCTCCGATGACCGCTGGAACAAGTTCCTGCAGGCCATGTTCGAGTACACCGAGACGAGCCCGGGCGCCCCGGCGCAGATCATCAACATGAACAACCTGACCGATACGGATTCGTGGATCCCGCCGCTGCGGTTCATGACGACCTACAACGCCAACGGCAGGATCTCCGGCGACTGCGAGGACCTGGCCTTCTTCGCCACCCACATCGCCCGTCTGCAGGGCAAACCGGCCTTCACGGCCGGTCTCAGCAGCCACGTCGGCGAGCGTCAGCCGGGCGGCAACTTCCGCCTGAAGACCGACGGCGGCCACGTGTTCACCGGCTGGTTCGAGCCGGGAGCCGACGGACGCCGCTTGCTGCGCATGGTCACCACGCGCGGCGTGAATAATGCCGCCGGAGCACCGGTCGGCCAGGCCGGCATTTTCTCGGCGCTGGCCAACCCCGGCGAGACCGATGCACAGCTCATCACGCGTTTGTTCAACGAGGTCGCCAGCGTCGCCAGCAGCGTTCCGGCCGGCGTGCGTACGCTGGACCCCAACCACGTGCAGGCCATGCACGTGCTGACCAGCGGCAACGGCTTCGCCGTCCACGGCAACTTCAACCTGCTCGCCCGCCACGGCGAACTGGAAGCGTTGCTCCAGCGCACCCCGCCGGACCACGCCGGCGTCGCGGGCATCGTCCGCCAGGAACTCAACAACGACCGCAACAACCTGGGACTGCACGCGTCGCTCATCCAGTTCCTGCTGCTGGCCAACGACCGTCCCGCGATCGATCCGGCCATGACCGCCCTTCTTGCCTCCCTGACCGCCAACCCGCCCGTGAACCGCAACATCGTCACGCTTGCCGCGTTGCGCGATTCGCTTATGGCAGCCGGCTTCCGCGACCCCAAGACCATGGATCTCGACCGTATCGTGCGCACCTGGATGGAAACGAATGTGCGGCCGGCCTAGACGGGACTCCGACGACTCCGAAGAAACCGAGGACTCCAAGGAAACGCGGAGTCCTTTTCATTGGAGTCTTTGGCGTCGTTGGAGCCTTCGGAGTCCTACTTTTCGTCCGGCGGAATGCCGTAGTACTCGAACAGGAACG
>DAORHV010000220.1:0-2091 GCA_035438175.1 Candidatus Peribacteria bacterium | reverse complement strand
CCAACTACGACACCAACCTCTACCGCTCTGCGGTCGCAACCCTGAAGACCGATGGGAACTTCCGTGCCACGGGCACCATCTCGGGCTCGGTCGTCCGTGCCGACCGCCTGCTGGCCTCGTCCGGCACCCTTGTCACCGAATCCGGCGCCACCTTCGACGGCGGCACGCTGTACGTGGACGCCGCCGGCAACCGCGTCGGTGTGGGCGTCACCACACCCAAGGCAACGCTGGATGTCTTCGGCACCATCTCCGGCAAGACGCTGGTCGTCTCCGGGAACGGCTCGTTCTCCGGTGCGCTGGTCGTGAAGAAGAGCATCTCCGGCGCTACGCTGGAAATCCTCGGCACCGCCTCGGGAGCCGATCTGTACGCCACGCGCAGCATCACGGGCACCAACATCTACGCCGCATCCACCTTCGACGGTGCGGGCCTGGCCGATTGTGACGCCGCCGGACAGACCTTGAACTGGGACGCCACCACCAAGCGCTTCATCTGCGGAGTGGATGATTCCGCCGGCTCCGGCCTGGACCTGGGCACAGGTGACGCCCGCTACGTGAGGAAATCGGGCGACACCATGACCGGCGCGCTCATCATCAACATCACGGGCGGCAACAACGCCACGCTGGGACTGCGCGTACTGAACACCATCTCGGGTTCCATCATCCACGCCGAAAAGACGCTCTCGTCCTCCGGCAATCTCGTCGTCCACCAGTTCGCCAACGGTACCGGCGCGCTCATCAACAGCGATGCCATCGGCTCGCCCGTATTGGCATTGGACGGCCAGCGCTCGGGCACGTACGCAGCCCTCGCCCCGCACATCCTGTTCGGATACCGCGGCTACTTCGATACCCGGCTGTACCGCATGACCGGCAGCGTGCTCATGACGAACGCTTCGTTGTTGCCCGAAACCACCAACATGTACGACCTGGGCTCCAACACGTTCCGCTGGCGCGATTTGTACCTGTCGGGCGGTACCATCGACATGGGCCAGAACGGCGATAACGGTAAAATCCGCTACAACACGACCACCGACACCTTCAACGTGGACGCCGGTGGCGATGGCAATAATGAGCTTTCCATTCTTGCCACGGGCCGCGTCGGCGTCGGCACCACCACACCAACGAACATGCTCGATATCACCACCGGCGATACGCTTAACTCGGCGTTCCACATCGGTGAGATCCTGAACAAAGGCGCGTACCTTACAAGCATTGCAGACGGTCAATTCTCCCTTTCCACAGGCGCCGAGTTCGTTGCTGGCTCTACGGTAGCGCGACATACAGCCGCTTCCGTGATCCAAAACTCTGACGGGGTTCTTTCGTTCCTTACGGACACTGGCTTGACCGTTGGCAACACATTCACGCCAACCGAGCGGATGCGCATTTCTGCAGACGGGAAAGTTGGTATCGGCACCACCAACCCCACCTCCGCGCTGGAAGTCCAGGGCAATATCTCGGGTAGCACGCTGCAGATTCTGGGTACCGCCTCGGGTCAGAACCTCTTCGCCACCCGCAGCATCTCCGGAACCTACCTCTACGCCGCAACCACCTTCGGCGGCGCGGGATTGGCTTCGTGCAGCAACGCCACCACCTCCAAACTGCTCTACAACTCGGCCACCAAGCAGTTCAGCTGCGGCACCGACCAGACCGGCGGTACCGGCGTGGCTGGCACCAGCTCGTTCTCCGGTGCTGTCTTGCGTCTGTCCGACGCCCGCTACGTGAAGAAATCGGGCGACACCATGACCGGCGCACTCGTCATCAGCGTCACGGGCGGTACGCGCGACACGCTCGGCTTGCGCATCATCAACACCGCTTCCGGAGCCCATCTGCATGCCGAACAATTGCTGACCTCGTCCGGCACGTTGATCGTAGCCGGCAACGGCACGGTGAAGGGCACGCTCTCCGGCAAGACACTCGTCGTGTCCGGCAACGCTTCGGTGACCGGTTCACTGGTCGTGAAGAAGAGCATCTCCGGTGCCACGCTGGAGATCCTCGGCACCGCCTCGGGAGCCGATCTGTACGCCACGCGCAGCATCACGGGTACCAACATCTACGCCGCCACGACCTTCGGCGGCGCCGGATTGGCAGACTGTG
>DAORHV010000219.1:0-2122 GCA_035438175.1 Candidatus Peribacteria bacterium | reverse complement strand
CCCGAAGTCGACGGCATCGCCGTGATGCTCACGCCGCAGGTCATGACGCCGTGCCTGGATATCGCCAAGGCCATCGTGACTGCGTCCAAGACCCATCCGCTGGTGCCCATCGTGGCCGGCTTCATGGGCTCAGCCAGCGTGCTCGAAGCCCGCAAAGTACTGGGCCAGGGCGGCATCCCGAACTTCGAAACGCCCGAGGCGACCATCCACGCACTGAAGACGCTGGCAAGCAAGGTCCGCCCGTCCGAACCGCCCGAGCGCCAGAACCCCAAGGACGCCAACCGCTGTTCGGCCGCAGCGGGTCTGCTGAAAGGCAAAGACGGGCTGCTGTCCGAGGAAGTCATGGAAGAGTTGCTGGCACTGTACGACCTGCCGGTCCCTGACCAGGCCGTGGCCCGTTCGGCTAAGGAAGCCGTCGAGCACGCCGGCAAAATCGGGTACCCCGTCATCGCCAAAGTCAGTTCGCCCGACATCCTGCACAAGACCGATGTGGGCGGCATCCGCGCGAATTTGAAAACGGACGCCGACGTGAAAGCCGCCTACGAGGACATCATGAAGAACTGCAAGAAAAGCATGCCGTCGGCCGGCATCAACGGCGTGCTCATCCAGAAATTCCTGCCGGTCGGCAACGAGTTCATTGTGGGCGCGCTGCGCGACCCGACCTTCGGCCCGCTGATCATGGTGGGCCTGGGCGGCATCTACACCGAACTGTTCCGCGACACCGCGTTCCGCATTGCTCCGGTTTCCGAAGCGCAGGCCTACTCCATGCTCCAGCAACTGAAGTCCTGGAAGCTGCTGCTCGGCATGCGCGGCAAAGGCCAGGCCGACATCGCCGAACTTGCCCGCGTGATCATGGCCATTTCGGAACTGGTCTCGGATTGCCCGCATATCCGCGAACTGGATTTGAACCCGGTGCTTGTGCACGAAAAGGGCGTGATCATCGCCGATGTGAAGATCGTGGTGGAGAACGGCGATCATCTGTAAACACCCTCCACAGGAGCAGGGTGCCTATTTGCTGATTGTGTTATTAAGGTCTTAATGTTATAATGTAAAGAATAAATAACAAATACCCACACCCTCCTATGAAAACGTTTTGCACGCGTGCCGCCTCGCTCGGAGTCTCGCTCGCTCTCCTCTCCTCCGCTTCGGTCGCCATGGCCGTGGAGGCTCCCGCCGTTTCCGACCAGGGCTGGAAGACGCTCGAGAGCTTGTTCAATGAAGCGCTCCACTCGGCCGCCCAGTCCGGAACCCAGATGAAGGAAACCACCGTTTCGTACGCCAACCGCCTGCCGTCCGTCTTTAAGAGCAAGCGCATGACCAAGCGTTTCCACGACGCCAACGTCTGGGCCCGCCAGGTCATCCGCGGCAAGACCAACGAAGCCCGCCGCATGCAACAGATGATCGCCGCCGAGAAAGTCCCGGCCATCGTGGCCCAGACCGAGAAGCTCCCCAGTCGCGAACGCCTGGTGCGCTCCGCCGCCGCCAAGCTTCCGAATCAGTGCAGCGCCCTGCACACCCACGACCGCTCGCGCTGCATGTACGAGATCTCGCTCAACAAGCGCAACGTACCGGTGATCTTCGCCGCCATCGGCGACAAGATCCACGCCGCCGCCCGCTAATACGGCCGATGGACGGGAAGGCGCCTGACTCTGGTACACTCCGTTGGTGCAGAGCCGCATTCCCGTCGCCATCGTCCTCTCGGCAGCCGTCGTCGGTCTTGCCGGCGGCGATTTCTGGTTCAAGGAAGGCCCGCGCCTGAAGCAGCAGATGCAATCCGAAGCCGCCGCGTCGTCGGAGACAGCTTCTTCGCAACCGTCCACCACCATCGAACCGGGACCAGACACGCTGCCCGTGCAGCCGGAGACTTCCGGCCAGAGCAGTTCGCGCCGCGCGGTGAAGAAAGGACAATCCACCAAGAAGAAGGAGGCCGCCGATGTGGGTACCGCCTTCGCCGCGGCCGGTTTGGAACGCCAGTCCACGCACGAAGTCAGTCTGCTGCAGCTCACCAGCCCGACCACCGTGACCGTCAGCACCACCGTGCTGCTGGAAAACGGCGATCGCGCCATGTTGTTCGCGTGGCTGGACAGCCCCGATTCCAAAACGATCTTCGCCTCTTTAAAGG
>DAORHV010000218.1:0-2127 GCA_035438175.1 Candidatus Peribacteria bacterium | reverse complement strand
GCCGATGCTGATGGCCGAATGCTGCGGCGGCACCTGACTAAGCTTGCCGATGAAGCGGTCATTAATGAGCGTCTGGATGCGCGAGCTGTCGTCGGGCGGAGTCCAGCCGGCCTTCAATGTCGTCTCGGTGATGGCGCCCTCGGCGTCGTAGGTGGTGCTGGTCGCGCCGAGCTTCAGGTCGGCCAGATATTCTTTCGTCAGGTCCTTGAACAGCTCGATGACCTTCAGCGCCTTGGCGCCCACTCCTAATACCAGCAAGCCGTCCGCCAGCGGATCCAGCGTGCCCAAATGGCCGATGCTGCGCTCGGACAAACTGCGGCGCACCGCCGCGACGGCGTCGTGACTGGTGGGGCCGCGCGGTTTGTTGATGAGCAGGAATCCGTGACGCATCGGGGGCGAGTGTAGCGGAAGATGAAACGAATGAAGCGGGCGGATGTTACGGAACGCGGGAGGATTCAGGGGATACAGGAGAGTCAGAGGAGTCAGGAGAAATGACCACATCACCTGAATCCCCTGTTTCCCCTGACTCTCCAGACTCCGCCGTACGACTCTCCTTTGATAGCAACGCACTCCGTTGTACGCTTTCCTCCATGTCGCTCACCCTGAGTTGGGATCTGTTCGTCGTCGTGTTCTTCGCGATCATCACGTGCTACAGCTTCATCATCGGAAAGAACCAGGCCATGAAGGTGATCCTGGCGACCTATATTTCCATTATCGCCACCCAGGGCATCGGAAACGTGATCGTGCGTCTGACCGGCGAGTCCACCGCGCTCATGCAGGTCATGGGCGTGGCGTTCAACTTCACGGTGTTGTCGGTGGTGAAGATTTTCCTGTTCGCGCTGTTCATCATTTTGTTCGCCATCCGGAGCGGCATCGATCTGACGTACAGCCGCGAGTCGGGCACCACCATGAACGTGGTCTTCACCGCGCTGTTCGGGTTCGCCACCGCAGGTCTTATCGTCTCCACCATCCTTACATACGCCACCACGAATGGCATCATCTCCGCAAGCTCGTTGAGCGACGTCGCCGTGCAGCCGGTTTTACAGGGAAGCGCCCTGATGCAGCTTATGATACTGAATCAGGACATTTGGTTCACATTGCCCGCGTTCCTGATTATCGCTGCAGGATTCGCACACCGGGACTGAAATGCACTTGCCTCCAGGGGGGCCGGGAGGAATAATGAACGAAAATCTTACTCCCCAATCAATGAAGAACGTTCTCACCAAGATCACCGCAACGGCATCTGCCGCCGTGGTTGCTTCTCAGCTGCTGATTCAGCGCGCTGCCGCCGCTCTCCCTCCGCCTCCGGGCGTTCCGGGTCTGTCCGGCCAGGCCGACATCAAGCAGACGATCGTCGATCTGTTGGTGAAGGTGCTCGACTTCATCACCATCGTCGGTGTGGTGTTCGTGGTTATCGCCGGTATCCGCCTGATCGTCTCGGGTGGCGACGAAGGAGAGAAGGACAAGGCGAAGAAGACCATCATCTACGTCATCATCGGTATCGTCGTGGTGCTCTTGGCCCGCGTCATCGTGGTGTTCGTCAACGGCCTCTTCCAGTAAGGGTCCGCTACTGCCGCAATCAAAACGCCCTCTCCGGAGGGCGTTTTTCGTAGGCGATTCTTTAGCGGACGGAGCGCGTGCTCGGCGTGACCGGCACCACTTCGTTCAAGATGGCGGCCGGTGCCTCGGCGATCTGGTCGATGGCGCGGCGGGGCTTGAGCGGTTCGCGGACGATGACGGCTTTCTTGGTGACCTCCACGATATCGCTGGCCGGAATCGGGCGGCCTTCCATGAAGAACTTCTTGGGAAACAGCCACTCCAGCTGGAAATACTTTGTGTCGAATTGCACGTCGCAGCAGGTGCCCAGCGCACGCTTGGCTTTCTGGGTGAGAATCTTCTGTCCCAGGATCGGCCGCGGATGTTCAAGCAACGCGGCGATGCGGATAAGATCTTCGGCGGGCGACAGGCGGTCTTCGTTGCGAATGTGCACTTTGGTCCCCCACGACAGGATATCGGCGGCAAGCAGGAACAATTCCTGTCCTTCCGTCAGTCCGATGCCGCGCACGAAGAAGCCGACCACGTTGCCGGTATCCGGGTGCAGCAGCATCTGGGAGAGGACGCCCAGCG
>DAORHV010000217.1:0-2140 GCA_035438175.1 Candidatus Peribacteria bacterium | reverse complement strand
GACGACGTCGGCGATGCCGATGACGATGACGCTCGGAACGCCGAGGCCTTTGAGGAACTGGTTGCACTGCTCCTGGATGTTCTTCATGTCCATGCGGCAACTGGGGGGATGGCTGCAGTATAACCCAATGCGGGATGGAGTGCCTTGGTCCTGCTACACTGCGCGGCCATGCCGAATAACCTGCCGCTTTCAGCACCGGTCGTGGAATTCGTGCGCTCCACCGTGGACGGACTGACCGCCGGCGCGGCACCCGAACGCTGGTCATCGGTGAAAGGTGCGTGCGGCTTTTATTCGGCGCGCATGCGGAAAGCGCTGGCCGGCCTCGGTTTGCCCACGCGCATCGCCCATGTGAAGGACATTGGGTACCACTACCATGTGCGCCTGCCCGGCGACACCATCGTTTGCCCGACCTGGCAGCAATGGATTCATGGCGAGAAGCCATCCGCGTTGCCGCGTGTCTTCGTCGGCACGCGTGATCAGCTTGCTGAGTTGCTGGAGCCGTTTTCCGCTTTGCTGCTCATTGACCCGCTGCGCCAGATGGAAGGAAATTTACCCGCCACGCCGGGTGACTTGGTGGATGAACAATACGGCTTCGGTGAGCACGAAAAGTATTTATTGGATGCCACGGTCCAGCAGCACGGCCTTTTGAACCGTCCGCCTGCCGAATTTCTGCTTGCCGGAGCCAAAATCTGAGTTATGGCCTGCTATGCCAATGCAGACCTTTCTTGTCTTGCCGGGGTGCCCGGAACTGACTAGCCTGGTAGCTCGCTATGGCCTACCAAAACCTGGATAAACTCATCGGGCTGATGGCCGGAACCGAAGACCCCGATTCTCCCGCCAACGCGGAAATCGTGGCCGAACTCGGCGACCCGGCGTCCGCCACCAACCAGCTGCGCGATCACATCCAGCTGCAGACCGAACTGCTGCTGGCCGAGCCTCCGGATGATTTGAAATTCGATGTGGAACACGGCCTGGCCGACGCCGTCACCAGCACGCGCCGCCATATGAACCGCGCGGTTCCCGAACTCGGCGGCCACACGCCGCGCGCCACCGCCGAAGATGTATCGGCCATGGTGCACGCGCTGCGTATTCCCCCCGACGCCTTGCGGTCCAAGGCCGCCCGCGACGCGGCGGTGAAAGCCAGCATCGCCAACATGCGCGCCCAGAACCCGGATTCGCGCATCGGCGAGCCGGGGCAGTTCGACGCCGTGGTGGATACCTGGCTGAAGGCCCACGTGCGCAGCGTGGACATGATCCTGCGCCGGAAGTAGGAGCGCATTCTTGCATCATGAAGCCCGCAGAGGCATGCTCTGGCGCCCCTTTTCATGCGCACGCAGCTTCCCATTCTCGGCACGCCCAAACAAGACGAGCAAACGCTGCTCGTCTCGGGCGACAGCGTGTTCTTCACCACTCAGGGCGAGGGCAAGACCATGGGCGAGCCGGCGGTGTTCCTGCGCACCAACGAGTGCAACCTGGACTGCCGGTTCTGCGATACGCCGTATACCTGGCAGCCCGGACACCCGTCATACAACGAACGCACGCGCTGGACGGTGGACTACGCCCGCCAGCAGATTGTGAGTGCCGCTCAAGGCCGCTGCAGCCGCATGGTGCTCACCGGCGGCGAACCGCTGCTTCAACAAAGCCTGCTGGCGCAGTTGGCCAATGGTGCCGAGGTCGCCGATTGGGACGTGGAAATCGAAACCAACGGCACCATTGTTCCGGAAGCCTTCCGCGGCCGCGGAAAAACGCAGATCAATTGTTCACCGAAGCTGGCCAACTCCGGCATCGCACCCGAGCGCCGTATTCGCCCTGCGGTACTGCGGGAAATGGCCCAGGGATTCAATACGTACTACAAATTCGTCGTCGGCGATGTAGCCGATGTGGACGAGATTGAGCGTGAATACCTGCCGCATCTGAAGGGCCTGCCGGACGGGAGGATTTTCCTGTCACCGGAAGGCGTGACCGTGGAAGCGATTGATCAGGCGCGGGAGCGGGTGGCCAAACGCGCGGCGGAGTTGGGGTTTGTATTGGGGGATCGGCAGCACATACGGTTGTACGGAAATAAGCGAAAGACATAGTTTCCTCCTTCCACTTTTTTAAAAAAGTGGAGCAAAAACGTCGCGCGGCGGTCCGGCTGGCC
>DAORHV010000216.1:0-2162 GCA_035438175.1 Candidatus Peribacteria bacterium | reverse complement strand
AGCGCCTGGCTGCACCTGCCGACGGTTCGCCCTACATCCGGCTGCAGATAGAGGAAGTGAGCCAAACCGAGCGTGTGCTGAAGTTCGCGCTGCACGACATGGCGGTACCGACGGCCGTCCAGATCCGCGACTGGCTGGACCATGCCATGCTGCCGGCCCACATCCGGAAGCACGCCGCCGGGGTGGCCCGGGTCGCAGGCGCATGCGCCGACGATTTGCTGGGGCGCGGCGTGTTCGTGCGCAAAAAGGCACTTGTTGCCGCCGCCAAGCTCCATGACGTACTGCGCTTCACGGATTTCAAATCGCTGACCGGCGACGCCTACTACACCCCTACTCCGGCGCAGACCGCCGCCTGGACCGCGCTGAAACAGACCTACGGCCAACCGCATGAACTGGCCGCCCAGCGCTTCATGGACGCCGAGGGTTTCCCGGGCATCGGCACCATCATCCGCAGTCACGGTTCGCACGGCGTGCGCAACCCCGAATTCGCGGCGGTGACCATTGAACAGAAAATACTGGCCTACAGCGACAAGCGCATGAAATACGACACGCTCGTCAGCGTGGACCAGCGTTTCGACGACTTCCTGACCCGCTACGCGGACGGCAAAGAAACCGAGATGTCCATGAAGTGGCGCACCCAACTCAAAGCGCTGGAGAAAGAACTGTTCCCGGACGGACCTCCGCTTTAGAGGCGCAACGACAGCTGCTGGCTGAAGATCCACATCAACTCATCGGTGCGGCCGTGGAACAGCACGAAGGAAATGCCAAGCAGCGAGATGCACACCACGGTTACGAACAGCGCCCATTTCTGACCGTCGGTCAGTTCATGATGCGGCAGAATATGCGGCGTGTGCAGGTAGGCGTGGATGTTCAGAAGGATGGTGAGTGCGTGCTGGAGGATTTCGATTTTGGGCACCAAAATACCCACCGCACGGACGACGGTGAGCTCGGTGCGAGCCAAGCCGGAGAAGGCCGCCAAGGCGAAGGAATGACTGGTGTAGACGCTGAACATCAGCGCCAGGAAGAACAGCATGATGTCGAACAGGTTTTCGACGAACATCGCCCACACCGTCTCGGCGTAACCATAGCGGTGGTAGTCGCGGTACTTCACGAAATCCAGGCACATGTGGCCCACGATAAGGACCAGGAAGAACCCCAGGTCGAAAACAGCCGCTGCCAAGAACGTACCCACCAAATACGCCGCATGAAACGCCGGAATATCATCATGCTCATGCGCGAATACGCGCAAGCGATCTGTCAGGGTCGGCATGGTGGTCATGTGTGTTGTTTGTGGGCGAAAATCTAGTATCTCTATTATAGCATATTTTTCTATTTTTTCAAGTCACCGGACCGGATTATGGCTTTGGCTTGCGCAAGACGCTCGGAGATTTCGGCCTCGAAACCCCGTCCCGTCGGCTCGTAAAAGGTCGTGGGCTGCATACCGATCGGGAAATAGTTCTCTTGTACCACTCCTTGCTCGGCATTGTGCGCGTACTGGTACCCCTTTCCATAGCCATGGTCCTTCATGGCTTTGGCCGGCGCGTTGCGCAGATGGTACGGCACTTCCAGACTTGGTGCGGCCTGGACGGCGGCCTTGGAGGCATGCATGGCGGCGGTGACCGCGTTGCTCTTGGGTGCCTGGGCCAAGTAGACGCACGCCTGGGCCAGGAAGAACTCGCCTTCGGGCAGGCCGACCATCTCGAATGCCTGCCAGGCGGCGGTCACGATCTGCAGTGCGCGCGGGTCGGCGTTGCCCACGTCTTCACTGGCGAAAATCGCCATGCGGCGGAACAGAAACCTGGGCTCCTCGCCACTCAGCAGCATTTTGTACAACCACACCAGCGCGGCGTCGGGGTCGCTGCCGCGCAAGGTTTTAATGAACGCGCTGATGGTGTCGTAATGGTCCTCGCCCTTCTTGTCGTAGCGGTGGCCGCGCTGCTTCAGCAGCTTCTCGGCATCCTCGCGGCTGATCTTGGTGCCAATCATGAGCACCGAGAGCTCCAGCAGATTCAGCGCGATACGCGCGTCGCCGTTGCCGAGCTCGGCGATCTTCTTCACCGCGTCCTTGTGCATGGTGACCTTGCCGCCGTAGCCGTCGGGATGCGACAGCGCGCGCAGCAGGATCTTCTCCAAATCTTCCACGCTGTGCGGCTTGAGCATGT
>DAORHV010000215.1:0-2163 GCA_035438175.1 Candidatus Peribacteria bacterium | reverse complement strand
TGCACGGAGTGTACGGAAGGAACGCGGTCACGGCAAAACAACCGCCGCAAGCCGCCATGAGATTACTCGGCGTCCACCTTGTGCGCCTTTTTGTGCTTCTTGGCCTTCTCACCTTCCTTCATGCCGTCCACGAAACCGGCCAGCCACTCCACGCCGTAATCAATCATGCCGAGCGGCTTGAGGATGATGGTCTCCACCTCCTTGCTCAGGTAATCCAGGCGCTCACTCAGCTTGCGGACGTACACCGACACGAAAATCAGGTTGTAGAGCACGATGATCAGCAAGCCGGTGGCCAGGATCAGCATGAGCGTCAGGACGTCGTTATAGGTGAGTTGCATACGGAAATGAGTGTAAACTGCCGGTTGTCGCATGCGCAATCCACTCCCCGTCCTTCTGCGGCTCCCGGCAAGCCTGTTGATCCTGACAACCAAGCTGTACCAGCGCACGCTGTCTCCGGATCACGGTCCGTTCAAGGCGCTGTATCCGTACGGCTACTGCCGCCATGCACCGACCTGCTCGCAATATGCCATCCAAACGCTACAGACCCGTTCGCTGCCGGTGGCGCTGGGGCTCATCGTCAAACGCCTGCTGTCATGCAATCCGTTCGCCAAGCCCTCCGACGCGCGTTTGCTGCAGGTGATCAGCAGGGGGTGACGAGCGGAAAAGTTCTGGTACCATAGGCGTCACGCGGGTGTCGTATAATGGCTATTACCTCAGGTTTCCAACCTGATGAAGCGGGTTCGATTCCCGCCACCCGCTCCAAAAAACACTTGCCGCTTGCTCGCACCCGGAGTCCGTTATTCGGGAACTCCTTCGCCATTCCCCTTCGGCAGCTTCTCGGACAAAAGATCCACCTCGACGTATTCCCATCCGTCTTCTTCCCAGATTTTCTTCCATCCCACCACGTTCTGTGAAGGGATATTCCGTCTTTGGAAGTATTGTTCAAACGTGATGTCCTGATGCTTGCGATTGCGCGCCCAAGCAAGAACCGAAGGCCTCTTGGAGTGAACGAGCATCATCGGATTCTTGGCCTCTTTGCGAATGATGTCCCGGACTTTCGCATACAACAACGCAAAGATTCTCTCCTGCGGGTATCCCGGCAAGACCGACAGTCTGGGGCATTCGTAGTATTCTCGGCCCTCGAACAATCCCAGCCTGCGGAGGCCGATCATGCCCGCGGGCTTTCCATCGATCGTAGCGACAATCATCTCGCCGTCCCGTGTCATCCTCACAACATGCTCAGCTGTATCAAGTTCCTGCCCGCCCTGTCGTTCCGCAACACAAGACTCAAGAGCGGCGAAGTCGATGTCATCGCTTGTCGGTGGGTCCGCCCCCGGACGAAGAATCGACGTCGGGTACCCCAAGCGTTCGAGCTCCGCGGCGATCTCGCCACGACTCATTCCCGGCTGAATGTCCGGCCGTTCGGAAAAAGTGAAACCCAGAAGGTTGCGCACAAGCTCGCGTGCATCATCGGCCCTGGCAATCGCATCCTGGGCTTCCCTGCCGACAAGAACCTCTACTCGAGGTTTAGGCCGAGGTTCGTTTTCCCCAGGAGTTTTCATAAATAAAATTATAACATATTATATTTTTAATGCAATAATTTGCCGCCAAAACATGGTCTGAGGACTCCAAAAAAAACTGACATCGTATGCGCATGCTCATCCGGCATTCCGTCATCGAGGACTGCTTGGAGGTATCCGAATTGCGCAAAGCGACCTAGGCCTGGACCAGAGTGGCGAAGCCGCCGTAGGCCATGCGCTTGAACTCGAACGGCATGGTGGCTTGGCTCATGCCGGCCATCATCATCGCCGGGTCCTTCATGACCTTGGCGTTCACTCGGTCACGATGCGCGCGGGACTTGAACATAATCCATGAGTAGACGACGGTTTCGCCCGGCTTGAGCTTCAGCAGCTTCTTATACGACAATAATCCCTCGGCCGTCAGGTCCTCGGCCACGGTTTCCACGTACTGAATCGCACCATGCTTGCGCCAAACTTTCGCACCCAGGGCAGCCATTTTCTTGTAGGATTTGAGATTTTTCTTCGGAAGCACCAACACGTAACCATCGACATACGCCATGAGGAGGAGGGAGGAGGATGCCTCCCATTCTATCAAATCAACTCTTACAGAGCATGCGTCACGTGCGTATTCGCGCCGTGCGAC
>DAORHV010000214.1:0-2200 GCA_035438175.1 Candidatus Peribacteria bacterium | reverse complement strand
TTGGCGTGCAGCGTGGAGAACAGCAAGTGACCGGTGAGGGCGGCGTTCACGGCGATGCCGGCGGTTTCGGCGTCGCGGATTTCTCCGACCAGCACGACGTCCGGGTCCTGACGCATGAGGGCGCGCAGACCTTTGCCGAACGTGAGTCCGGTGCCCAGGTTCACCTGGATGTGGTTGATGCCGGGGATTTTATATTCGACCGGGTCCTCGATGGTCGACACGTTCACGTCCGGACGGTTGAGCATCTTGATCAGTCCGTACAGCGTTGTGGATTTTCCGGCGCCGGTCGGACCGACCGTGATGATCATGCCGAACGGCTTGTGCGCGGCATGCTCCAGAATGGAGCGGTGCGCGTCCGAGAAACCGAGATCGGCCAGCGTCAGGTTGCGGACGTATTCGGACAGAAGACGCATGACGATTTTCTCGCCGTCCACGATGGGGATGATGGACACGCGGACATCCATTGTGCCGGAGCGCGACTTGTAACGGATGGCTCCGTCCTGCGCTGCGAAGTGCTCGTCGATGCGCAGGTTGGCTTCGATTTTGATGCGGTTGACGATGCCCTCGTAGAACTGGCGCGGCAGACGACCGGCCTCGTGCATCACGCCGTCCACACGGAAGCGGACGACCACGTCTTTTTCCTGCGGCTCGAAGTGGATGTCGGACGCCTTCAGACCCATGGCGTCGGCGAAGATTTCCTCCAGGATTTCGGGGGCGACTTTCTGCTGCTTCTCGATGATCGACTGGAAGCGCGTGGCGAGCGGCTTGCGGTACAACTTGAACGCGATGTCGATGCCGCTCTTCGGCGCGTACACGAACTTCACCGTGCCGGCGAACGGCGCGGTCTTGGCTTCTTTCTTCGAGCCCCACAGCGATTTGTTTTTCTTCTCGCTCTTGCTCTCGCCGCCGAGCATCTTGGTCTTGCCGATGTTCTCACGAACGGCTTTCTCCAGCCCTTCGCGCAGCGGATCGGACGTGGCGACGGTCACTTCGGTATCGGAATAGCCGACCACCGCGGCGGCGTACGTACGTGCGAACTCCTCCGGCAACTTCATCACGGTTTCGGGCGCCGGCGGATTGTTCGGCAGATCGAAGAACGGCAGTTTGTAGTATTCCGACAACGCGTTCTCCAGCAGCTCGTTGGTCATCAGACGCTTCTCGGACAGCACGATGCGCAGGTCGCAGTTGCGGGCGTCGGCTTCTTTGAGCACGGCGGCGCACTCTTCCTCGGAGAGGTAGCTTTGCGACACCAGGATCTGGCCGAGTTCCGCGTTGCTGATCTGCATAAAACGTGTGGGTGTTTGGTGGTGCTAGAGCACCGTTTTGACGCGTTGGACGATTTGGGCGATGGGCGTGTTCGATTTTACGAAATAGTCCAGAGCGCCCAATTGCTTGGTTTTCAGGCGGTCTTCCTCCTGGCCCAGGTTGCTGAGCACGATGGCCGGTACGCCGTATTTGCGCTGCTGCATTTCGGCCAAAACGCCGAAGCCGTCCATGACCGGCATGATGAGATCCAGCAGCACCAGTCCGTAGCCGCCCTTCTCCAGTTCGGCCAGCGCGTCGGTGCCGTTCATGCATGTGTGCGTGACGTAGCCTTCGTTCTTCAGTTTCATTTCCAGCGCATGGGCGAGCGGCCGTTCGTCCTCCACGATCAGCACGGCTTTTTTGCCCGCGCCGTCGGCGGGCTTGTTTTCCACCGGCGCCGCGACGGGCGGTGCGGGAGTGATCGCCTCAGGTGTTGGTTCCTGCTGGGACGGCATAAATCTCTCTAGTATATCACAAAAGCGCCCTTTTCACCAGACCCGGAAACCGGGCAGTCTGAGCGAGCTGTTTTGGCGCGATTTTGTCCAATTTCCAGCCCCAGTCGCAACCGGCCGGTTTGGCTGATACACTCCACCCGTGAGCCCCCAACCTGCACATCGCAAGCGCGCCCTGATTTCCGTGTCCGACAAAACGGGCGTCGAACAGTTCGCCAAGGGCTTGCAGAAGCTCGGATACGACATTCTCTCCACCGGCGGAACGCACAAAATCCTGGAAAAAAGCGGCGTGACGGTCACCTCGGTCGACCAGGTAACGCAGTTTCCGGAGTGTTTCGGCGGCCGGGTGAAGACCATGCACCCGCTCATCATGGGCGGCATTCTGTACAAGCGCGGCGACGAGAAGCACCTCCCCCTGCGCGACGCCGGGCCCGTGCGCAAGT
>DAORHV010000213.1:0-2201 GCA_035438175.1 Candidatus Peribacteria bacterium | reverse complement strand
CAATTCGGCGGGATCACGCCGGACCTGGTGATCGACGAAGGCCTGCTGCGCCGCACGCCGCCGTCCACGGTGGTGGCGGTGGAAGAAGGGGCGCTGCGCGTACTGCGCCAGGGCGGGCTCCATATAGAGCAATAAACGGCCGCGGCGGCGCGGGCATGGTATGCTCTTGGCATGCGCTGCCCGCGTTGCAAATCGGAGGATACGGCCGTCATCGACTCGCGTCTGACGGAGGAAGGCCGCGCCGTGCGCCGCCGCCGCGAGTGCCCCAAATGCGACCACCGTTTCACCACGTTCGAGCGCCAGGAGCTCTCCACGTTCATCGTGGTCAAACGCGACGGCACGCGCGAACCCTACAGCCGCACCAAGCTGGAGCGCGGCGTGTGGGTGGCATGCACCAAGCGCCCGGTGACGCAGAAAGACGTGGACACCATGCTCAACGCGCTGGAAGAGAAATGGGGAAAGAACAAGCAGGAGGTCGAAAGCACGACCATCGGCAAGGACGTCATGCAGGCTTTGGCGAAAATCGACAAGGTCGCCTACATCCGCTTCGCGTCGGTACACCGCGAATTCAAGGATGTGGAGGAATTCAAGAACGAGCTGGGCAAACTGTTCAAATAGCTCCCGCTTCCAGCAGCGCCACGACCTCGTTGAAGATGCCGGTCAGGTTTTGCACCGAGAAATGCACGGCGGCCGGATCGGTGTAGCGCCGCTCCGCGATTTGCAGGTGTCCGCGCACGCGGGCGGCCACCGGACGCCACTCGGCGCGCGGGTTTTCGCGGGCGTAGCGCAGCAGCAGCCCGATGTCGTTGATGGCGCGCAGCAGCGGCTCGTAAGCGTCCAGGCTGGCATGCATGAATTCCAGGATCATCTGCCCCTGGCCGCCGAGCGGCGCGGCTTTGCGCATGAAGGCCAGGTAGCGCTCGTCGAATGTTTCCTCGGGGCCGTGGTATTCGCCGTGCTCGAAAAAACGGCGTACTGCGCTGCCCAGAAGCCGTGCCGGATCGGGGGAATGGTCGGCCATCGTGTTGTGGTTGGTTTCTTGCTATTGTACTCTGCTAGCCGAAATTCCGCAATCACACCCCTTCTCCAAATGCTGCGTACACACACCTGCGGCGACCTCGCCGCCAAGCACGTCGGATCCACCGTCACCCTGTGCGGATGGGTGAACGGACGCCGCGACCACGGCGGACTGATCTTCATCGATCTGCGTGACCGCTACGGCCTGACCCAGGTGGTATTCCACCCCGAGAAGAACAAGGAAGCATTCAAGCAGGCCGAAGCCATCCGTCCGGAGTGGGTGCTGAAAATCACGGGCACCGTGGACAAGCGCCAGGCCGGCACCGAGAACCCCAAGCTTTCCACCGGCGACATCGAGATTACCGCCGCCGATTGCACCATTCTGAACAAGGCCAAGACGCCGCCGTTTGAAATCGACGCCGACGCCGTGAACGAGGAACTGCGCCTGCAGTACCGCTACCTGGACATGCGCACCGCGCGCATGCGCAAGAACATCGTGCTGCGCTCGAAGGTGTTCCAGATCATCCGCCAGTACTTCGCGTCGCAGGATTGTCTGGAAATCGATACGCCGTGTCTCATTAAGGGAACGCCCGAAGGCGCCCGCGAATACATCGTGCCGTCGCGCGTGTACCCCGGCCAGTTCTTCGTGCTGCCCCAGAGCCCGCAGCAGCTGAAGCAGCTCTGTATGGTGGGAGGACTCGACCGCTACTTCCAGATCGCCCGCTGTTTCCGCGACGAGGATCTGCGCGGCGACCGCCAGCCCGAGTTCGTGCAGCTGGACTTCGAGATGAGCTTCGGCGACCAGTTCGACGTGCAGAACATCATCGAGGGATCGCTGCTGGAAATCCTGAAAGCTTGCAGCCCCAAGAAACTGAAAACCGGCAAAGTCATGCGCTACACCTGGAAGCAGGTGATGGACACCTACGGCTCGGACAAGCCCGATTTGCGCTACGAACTGCCCATTACGGACGTGTCGTCGGCCGTGCCGGGCTGCGGATTCAAAGTGTTCGAGGACGCGCTCAAGCTGAAGGACGGAACGATCCGCGCCATTCGTATTCCGGGCGGCGCCGAGCTCAGCCGCAAGGAAATCGACTCGTGGACCGAACTGGTAAAGGAGATGAAAGCCAAGGGCCTGGCATACATTCTGTTCAAGGAAGAAGGTCCGTCTTCGCCGCTGCTGAAGT
>DAORHV010000212.1:0-2218 GCA_035438175.1 Candidatus Peribacteria bacterium | reverse complement strand
CCCGCACGGCGTCGGCTTTCAGCGAACTGACGTCCAGGATGAGCTGGTCTTTGCTCACGGCCGCTTTCACTTCCTCGGCGATGACGGCGGCGTCGTGCTCCAGCGGAACTGCTAACACGATGATGCCGCAGTCGCGAATCAGCGCGGCGTTCTTGCGCCGGTCGGCCTTGCCGGTGACGTGCACGGTGAAACCCTGCGCCCTGAACAGGCGGGCGAACTGGGAGCCGGTTTTCCCGGCACCGCCGACGATGCCGACGGTCATGGACGGCGTGAGCTTCATGAACGTTGGACCCGCTTGGATTCGGCGAAGATGATGGCCAGCATGGCGGTGGCGAACTCGGGCGACAAACCGAGCTTGGTGGCTTCGTTCACCCAGCGTTCGCGCACCTCGTTCTCGCGCGTCGCGTCCTCGACATCGCCTTTCTTGAGCGGCTTGAGTTGTTCCACGACGCGCATGCGCTCGGCCAGCAACCGGAGCAGGCCGGAGTCGAAGGCGTCGATGCGGGCGCGGATGTCGGCGATGGATTCGGACATGGGAAAGGAGGGAAAAACAAAACGGATCAGGCCTCGTACGCGCGCTGGAGCAGGTAGCAATCGGCCAGCACGAGCGAGACCATGGCTTCCACCACCGGAATGACGCGCGGCACGATGCACGGATCGTGGCGGCCCTTCTTGGCGATCTCGCCGACCGACGTGGACGGCTTCACGCTCACATGCAGCACGATGTCCTCACCGGTGGAAATGCCGCCGAGAATGCCGCCGAAAACGTTCTTGTCGGCGATGTAATCCAGACCCTTCATTTCGGCGGTCTTGAACCCAGCACCATACGAAAAGCCGTGCACCGCGCCGATGCTCATGACCGCGTCGGCCAGACGGGCCTTCAGTTTGGCGAACACCGGATCGCCCAGGCTCTTGGGCGGTTTGATGACGCGGATCTCGATGAGTCCGCCCGACGAGTTGTATTCGGACTTGAGCTTGAGCACGTAGGCCTCCATTTTTTTGGCGGCGGCCGGATCGGCGCAGCGCATCGGGTTCTGCTCGATGGTCTCGGGCTTGAAGACCTTGGCTTCATGCGGGCCGACCTTCACGGTGTGACCGATGATCTTCATGGATTTGGGGAGCACCTTGCGGGCGACCACGCCGGCGATGACGCGCGCGACGGTCTCGCGGCCGGACTGGCGTCCGCCGCCGCGGTGGTCGCGGTGGCCGAATTTCTCCTGGAACGTTCCGTCGGCATGGCCGGGGCGCAGCACCGTGCGCAGCTTGTCGTAATCCTCCGAGCGCTGGGCTTTGTTCTGGACGATGACGCAGATCGGCATGCCGGTGGTTTTTCCCTCGAACACGCCGGACAGGATGATGGGCGCGTCGGCTTCGTCGCGGGCGGTCGTAACGGCGCTCTGGCCCGGGCGGCGGCGGTTCAAGTCGGGCGTGAAGTCGGCTTCCTTCAGCGGAATGCCGGCCGGACAGCCGTCGATGACCACGCCGAGCGCGGGTCCGTGCGATTCGCCGAACGTGGTGATGCGGAACATCGTGCCGAAGCTATTGCTTGCCATGCTTCTTGAGGGAATGGAACAGGGACAGGAACAGGTTGTCGTCGGTGGCGATGCCGGTGAACAATTTGAACTGGGCGAAGGCCTGGTGCAGCAGCATGGGGAGTCCGTTCACGGTGTCGTAGCCCAGCTCTTCGGCCATGGTGATGAAGCGGGTCGATTCGGCGTAGCGCAGGTCCACGGCGTACGAATGGCGCTCGCCGACCGGCGGCAGCGTGACGGGTAGATCGTCGGGGATGGCCCAGAACAACACGTCGTGGAGCGTGGAACCCAAATTCTCCAGCGGCGCGGTCTCCACCAGGAAGTAGTCGCCGAGTTCCTTGCACATGGCTTCGTTGCGGCCGTAGACCGTGATCTTCTGCACGCCCGATTTGCGGGCGGCGTATATGAGCGCGGGCACCACGCCGCCGGTTCCGGCGATGCCGACGGATTTGGCTTTGGAGAGGAACGGATAGCCTTCCAGGATGCCGGTGACATCGGTGTTGTAGCCCTTCCACGTGGAGCCTTCCAGTACCAGCGTGTTCACGGACTGGATTTCCTCGGCCAATTCGTCCAGCGCGTCGGCATGCTTGATGATCTCGCGCTTCCACGGGGTCGTGACCGAGAATCCGCGTACACCCAGGTGCGGGAGATTCATGAACGCGTCCTTCAGGTCGGCGGTCGGGAAG
>DAORHV010000211.1:0-2230 GCA_035438175.1 Candidatus Peribacteria bacterium | reverse complement strand
GTAGTACGCCTCGGCGTAATCCTGCGGCACGCCTTCGCCGTTGCCGTACATGGCTCCCAGATTGTATTGGGCGGGCGGGAAGCCGCGGTCGGCGGCATTGCGGTACCACTGCGCCGCACGCGGGAAATTCTGCTCGATGCCATCGCCGCTGCGGTAGGCGTTGGCCAGATTGTACTGCGCCTGCGCCAACCCCTGCTCGGCCGCCTTGCGGAACCACTCGACCGCCGACGTGTGGTCTATGGTCACGCCGCTGCCGCTGAAGTACATGTTGCCCAGGTTGAACTGGGCTTCGGCAAGACCGCCGTCGGCGGCTTTCTTGTAGTAGAAAGCGGCTTTTTCAAGATCGATCTTCACACTGACGCCGTGCTGGTAATCGTAGGCCATCTTGAAGGCGGCTTTGGCTTCCTCGTTGGTGATGCTGACCGTGCAGGCCGCCAACGCGGCGAAGCTCAGGACCAGCAAAGATGTTCGTCGGTGCATGGTCCCCAGTATACCTGATGCCTGACCGCGCGTGACGGTGTATGCTTTTTCCATTCGCGAATGCGCAACCGCAGCTATCTCATCGGCTTCGGACTGACGGTCGGCATCATCGTGCTGGTGTCGGTGACGTCGCGCATGGCGCTGCGCGGCAGCCTGGTGGACGATGCGGGCACGCCGGGCGCGTCGTCCCCGTCCGAGCCCGCACCCGAGCTTCCGCCGCTCGGCGAGCCGCTTTCGAACGAGGCGCTGACGCAGCTCAGCTACTCGGTCGCCGACGGATCGGTGCGTTACGCGCTGTCTGCTGCAGGCCGCACGTTCGTACTGTCGTTCGATGCCGAAGGCGAATCCATTCCCGTCACCACCAGCGCGTTGCGGCCCACCGGCATCCAGTCGGCCGCGTTGCAACTCGACCGCGCGACCGCCGCCGACGTGGACGGCGATCGCTACCCGGATTCGGTGCTGCCCGTCGTCATCCGCATCGGCGGCAAGACGTTCACCGACCTGGCCATCGTGCACAACAACGGCGACGGCACCGGCACGTACTCGGCCGGCTATCCGCTCGGCATGGGCAGCGAGGTGCAGAGCATCGAGATCGTGCGCGGCAAAGGCATGCTGGTGAAGTTCCGTTACACGCCGCCCCATACGGACAACGCCGTGGATGCGCAATTGCTTGTTCCCATTGCGGAGCCCGAACCAGCTCGACAAAGTTCATCGTCGGAAGCTTCCGACGCCTGACGCCGCCGCAAGCGCCTTTGCTTGCGAAGCGGGCCGGACCTCGTGATACCATGCGCCTAATTCCTTCATCCGCTGTATGCCCACGCTGTATCTGACGCCGTTCGAGCAGAAACTCGTGCGCTCCGATTTGTTAAAGGAGTGGAAATGGACGCTTGGCACCGAAACGCTCCAGTCGTATGAAACGCCCGAGGAACTCGACCAGCGGATGAAGCTCCTGTCGCGCGGCAACAACGCCGAACTGGAGAAACTGGCCAAGAAGATCACCGCCAAGCTGGACTTGGGCCAGGAGCTCGACAAGCTCATGCCCGAGGACGTCTCGGACGAAGCGTTCACCATGCTGTTGTTCGGCATCGGCGCGCTCGGCATGACCGCGCTGATCGAAATCCTGGGCCGCGACGCCAAGAGCCAGGACGACTTGTTCAATATGGCGGCGCTGACTGCGGCGCGCCACGCATTGCTGGAAGCCAACACGGCGCAGGGCGCCGCCAAGTAACCGTTCCGCTTACCTCATTCTCTTATGGCCCGTAAATCCAAGAACCCCATCGAGACGCTGCGCGAGCAGGGCGTGGACGTGGAAAAGGTCAAACTTCCGCCTGAAATGAAGGCAAAATTCGATGCCTACAAGCAGCGCTTGGCCGACGAAGAAGCGGGCTTTCAAAAGGGTTTGAAAGAGGGGAAGGGGAGTCTGGCGCGCCGCGCGGCCGGTGCCGCGGTATGGAACCCGGTCACCCGGACGGTCGTGCTCGGCGGTCTCGGGGCGTACGGCGTACTCACCGGACTCAAGCTGGCCAACGCCCAGCCGAGCTGGCTGAACGCCGGGCAGCTCGACCGCGCTTCGGATGCCAGCGCCGCGTGGCTGCGCACGTGGGGCAGGCCCGGCGGAGCGCCGCGACCCTAATGTGGCTCGCCATCCAGTGATGAAAAGAGGCGTTTGTGCTATACTCGCGTCCGCTTTCTTCCCCGTACACCGCCCATGAAAAAGTTCTCCCCGTGGTTCATCGTCCTCGCCGTCGTC
>DAORHV010000210.1:0-2231 GCA_035438175.1 Candidatus Peribacteria bacterium | reverse complement strand
CGATCCCGCGGGCCAGCAACGGCCGGTTGGTATGGTCGGGCGATCTCACGACTCCCACGTCCGAATCGGCGTACATCCTGCAGGCGCAGGGAATCAACATCGACGGGTTCGAGGAAGCCAGCGTGGACTCCCGAGCCGATATGCTGCGCGAGCAATTGCCGGATGAAATCCGCAAGACGCTGGTGCAGATCCGCGAACAGTACCAGCCGCGTCTCAGCGGTCCGCAGGGTGCCATCACCCTTGCCGCCGCGAACCATCGTTTGCTGGATGCCTACGCAAACGCCCGTCCGGTCAGCCGCCTGACCGGCGCGCCGATCCGTCCGCCCGAGAACCGTCCGTCCGATTACGAAAAAGTCGGCCTGCTGGTCCGCCTGCGTCGCACGCTTTCCACCATGTCGGCCGAGGAGCGCATTTACCTGGAAGGCCAGGCCAACTCGCGCATCGCCAACGCCGCCGACCGCACGCTCAGCATTCTGCCGAACTTGGACGGTACCCCCGCCCAGCCGCTCACCGGCCTGCCCGCATGGCTGACCGGCGACACCTGGCCCACCGCCGAAGGCGACTTCGAAGGCCTGGACGGACCGAAGGCGGTGTACGCCTACGTGGTCCTCATGAACCGTTTCCGCACCCAGGCGTCGACCGTGCCGCAGGTACAGGCGTCCATCGACGCGCTACCGGCGTTGTCCGATGTGCGCACCAACGACGACGCGGCCGGACAATCCATGGGCATGTATCGCTATCTGCTCGACCGTCAGTCGATCCTGCAGGACGGCATGCGCATCGTCAGCCAGGATTATTCGACCGCCTGCGCCCGCGCCGTCGAATTGCACATCATGCAGGCGCAAACCAACCATGCGCTCCAGGGCAGCAACAACCTGGATGCCGTATTGCTGGCAGCCGGTCTGGCCCAATTCTGGATCTACGGAGCTGCCAGAAACTTCGGCAGGCACGGCTTTTTGGGCGGATTGTACCGTTCGACCATCGGCACCCGCGGATACATCTTGCAGCCGCTGACGTGGGCGCCGCGCGATATCGTCGTGGGTGCCGGCCGCGGAGGCAGCGCGATGTGGCGCCGCATCTTCGGTGGCATCGAGCCACATTCTGGTACCGGCCGCGCGCTCACCGCGAGCGAGGCGATCAACCTCCAGCGCAACATCGGCCGTATCCGCGATATCCCCGGGGAACTCGCGGTCCTGCGCGGCAGGCATATCGACGAGGTCTCCCGCATTACCAAAAACCTGCAGAGCCAGGTCGCCGCGCTGAACCCGGTCACTGATGCTGCGCGCATCCAGCAACTGCAAATCGAAGCCGTGGAACAAATCAGGAGTGCCCAGCAAGCCAACGCGCAAGTCGTGCGCCAGTTGCAAGCCGAACGTACGCTGCTCGGACGCAACGTCGCCACTTCGCTGGACGGCGTCAGCGACGTGACTCGCGTGAATTGGGCCCGCACGCTCATGGGCGGCGAAGACGCCATCCGCGCGCTCGGCCGCAGCGCCGCCGAAATCCAGGCGCTGGAACGCGGCATCCTCGCCGCGCATAACATCGGCGCCGGACAACGGCTCACCGATTTGGCGGTGGACGCGTCGCGCAATCCGATCATGCACGCCGGCCGTCAGCTGAACGTCCGCGATGCCAAATGGCTGCGTCTGCGCCAGGCATTCGAAGAGGCTGGCATTCCGTGGAATGCCTCCAGCCGCAGTATGGCCCGCCACCTCATGGACGGCGCTTGCGGCCAGGGTGCCTCGGGCAGCGCCCGCACGCTCAGTACGACCGCCGAAGTCGCGCAGGCCCTCAGCGGCCAGCGCGCGTTGATCCAGGCCGCGGTCCGCGCCGGTCGCATGACCGCGCAGGAAGGACAAGTGCTCATCGCGCTCATGCGCGCCGGACGCCTGACTGAAGAGCAGGCCAAACTGCTGGCCGCAGCCGCGCGCGCCGGAGAAATCGACCATGCCGCCGTCGCGGCGTTGCGCTCGGCCACCAACTGGGCGCGTGCCGGCCGCTTCATCAGCGGTCTCGGACGAGTGGCGTCGTTCGCCGGAGCGGCGTTCGACAGCTACGTGCTGGTCAGCGAAACGCAGGCGCTCCTCGAAGGCCGCCAGCGCATCCAGAAAGCCATGCAGGTGCTGGCCAAACAGCTGACGGACGCCCATTTCGAACCGGTCGGCGCGGTGGATCCGCAAACCGGCATCGCTATGCGGTACCGCCATGAAAGCAGCGGTTTCACCATCGAC
>DAORHV010000209.1:0-2256 GCA_035438175.1 Candidatus Peribacteria bacterium | reverse complement strand
CGTTCAAGTCCACGTGCAGTCCAGACGCGTCATCGAGGTCCGCCCAATGAATCCCGCCCCACATCATCAAGGCGGCATGAACGATAATCGGTCTGCATAAATTCCATTAATTTTAAAATCTTACATTCGAATAGCCCTAATAGAAGAGAAAAAATCTGATCTTCTTTTGTGTTCAGTTTTGAAGCAGAAATTCACGAAAGAGTGCCAATGCTCGGCCTCTATGGCTTGTGCTATTTTTTTGTTCGACCTTCATGGCTGAATAGACGACTGAATAGCCATCCGGTCTGAAACAGGCAGAGATGGGAAGGCCCGGTAAGTAGCCAGCCTCGAGCGTATCGGTGATAATGCCTGAGCAGGCCCCGTTAAAGATGTGCTCCTGGCCTTGTTGGTCGATATATGCGATGCAGCAAACGAAGGTCGCCTTCTTGTTGTTCTCGTTTGCCATGCGCTTTAGGAAATAGTCTATCCATTCCTGGTCCGTGGCTTTAGGACCGGCTCCCCAGCGCCTGGTCGAGATGCCGAGTTCGCCTTTCAGCGCATCCACCACGATGCCTGAGTCATCGGCCATGGTGGGCAAGCCGGAAAGCTGGTGAAAATGACGGGCTTTGATCAGGGCATTTTCCTTGAAGGTCGTTCCGTGTTCATCGGGGTCGGATTGAATGCCGAGGTCGGCCGGTCCGACCAACTCGATCGGCAGGCCGGCGAGTGATTCGCGGATTTCGATCAGCTTTCCTTTGTTGTTCGTACCGGCGAGCAGTCGCATGCACGGAGTGTACCTCACGCATTTTTGGTCGCCAGTTCGGACCGTAATTCACCGATGCGGCAGCTGACCAGCTGTTGCACGTGGTGTTCCACGCTCCTGATGGACTGGTCGATGCGCTCGGCAAGCAAGGCCGCCTGCCACTCCTCACGCTTCTCTTGCATGCTGAAAAGCGCCTGTGAAATTTTCAGCAGCGTCACTTCTCGCAGTTCTTCGTGCGATCGTTGTTCGGTACCCTGCGTGCGCCCGAAATGGGCTTCGTTTTCTTCGCGAGCGGCATGAACGAACTCATCGGAAAGCCCAAGTACATTATTGCCGCCCCTGTAGACGCACCACGCCCGATGATGCAGCCAGCCGAGCAGTTCATCGTGCGTGACGTCGGCGAACGGCGCCGGATTCACAGCCAGTGCGATGCCGAGCAGGTGTTCCAGTTCCTCGCGCAACGGAGCCTGGATTTCCACCTCGAAATAGGCGATGCGTTCCAAGAACCGCGCACGCACGGCATCTTCTGCGGGATGGACTTCCTGCACTTCAATCACGAGGGCGCCGGCATCTTCGGATGTGCGTATGACTACCGAGGATAGAGCTTCCTGTGCCTGCTGCAATCGCGCTTGGCGGACATTCGTGTTGTGTTGTCAGAAACGGATGTCATTCCGCGAAGGAATGCCATTTCGTAGCCTTCCGTACACGCGATCACACCGGCGTGTCCTCGGACACGAAGATCTTGCGGGCCTTGGCGCCGTCGGCGGGCCCGATGAGGCCCTTCTCTTCCATGATGTCGAGCAGGCGGGCGGCACGCGCGTAGCCCACCTTCAGCTGGCGCTGCAGCAGGCTGGCCGACGCTTTCTTGGAGGCCTGCACCACGCGCACGGCATCGAAGAACAGGTCGTCGCCGCCGTTGTCGTCGGCGTCCAAATCAATGCTTGCAGTACCTTGTCCGGTGTTATTGGCGGTGTCTTCTCCGTTGCCGAGCGTGATCTCTTCCGTCAGCACGCCGCCGCCGGCTACCTTCACCGCGTTGATCACGCGTTCCACCTCCTTGGTGGAAACGTAGATGCCCTGGATGCGCACGGGGTTGGGGGTCGCTGCAGTCATGTACAGCATGTCGCCTCTGCCCAGCAGGTCTTCGGCGCCGATGGAGTCGAGGATGGTGCGCGAGTCGATGGCCGACACCACGCGGAACGCGATGCGGGTGGGGATGTTGGCCTTGATGAGACCCGTGATGACGTCCACCGACGGACGTTGGGTGGCGATGATGAGGTGCATGCCGACGGCGCGGGCCATCTGGGCGATGCGCGCGATCATGGTTTCCGTGTCTTTGCGGTGCTGGCGCATCATCAGGTCGGCCAGCTCGTCGATGACGATGACGATGCGCGGCAGGATCTTTTCTTCGTCCTCCTGCTTCTCGTTGAATTCAACAAGGTTGCGTACGCCGGCCTCCGAGAAGCGGTGCAGGCGGCGTCCCATTTCCGCAATGGCCCAGCGCAAAGCCTGGA
>DAORHV010000208.1:0-2272 GCA_035438175.1 Candidatus Peribacteria bacterium | reverse complement strand
AGCACATCGCTGATGTCTTTGCGGTACTCCGGCCGCGAGTTGTGCTCCACCGTCATGGTGAGCATGCGGTAGCGGTCGAACGGGAACGTTCTGAGGATGCTGAGTTCGGCGCCTTCCACGTCCATGCTCAGGTAATCGATGACCGGCGGCGCGCCGTGGGCTTGCAGGATGTCGGCCAGCAGCACGGTTTCCACGCGCCGGGTCTTCAGTTTGCCGCCCTCCGTCACGTTGCAGTGCGGCAGGTACTTGAGCAGCGTTGCGTCGTGGCCTGCCGGGTACTGCTCCACCATGCCGCCGTACGCGCCGCCGTCGGCCAGGAATTCGGCCGGCTTGCCGTCGCCCGATACGCACGCTTCCACGCAGACGCAGCGCCGCTTGGCTTTCAGTTTGGCGAACAGGCGGGGATTGGCCTCGATGCAGATCCCCTTCCAGCCGTAGCGGCTTTCCAGTAGGTACGTGTTGTTGGCAACCACCGGCGTGTACGCGCCCAAGTCCACGAAGAAACCGCCGCGCTTTCCGCGCAGGCGCTCCGCCACCCATAAATCCTGGCCGAAATGCGAGTAGCCGCCGCGCGTGCGGGCATAGGCGAACAGGCCCCCGTTCTTCACACGGGCCGCTACGTAACGCACAAAACTCATGCGACGGAGTCTACCGACGGCGCTTGCGCGTCGCAATCAGCCAGCGCTTTCGCCAACGCTTCGCGGACCGAGTGCGGCGAGTGCCGTTCTTCCAGCAAGCGCCGGGCGTTTGCCGTGAGTTGTTGCCGTAACGCGGGCTCTTTCCACAGCCGCAAAACCTGCTCCACGATGCTTTCTTCGCCGTCGGCGATGAGCGCGTGGATGCCGTGCACGGCATCGATTCCTTCCATGCCTTTGGCCGTCGAGACCACCGGAATGCCGCACGTGAACGCTTCCAGGATTTTCAGCCGCGTACCGCTGCCGTGCAGCAGCGGAACGACCAACACCGCGTTGGGCGTGGAGAGCACCGGCCGCATATCGGACACCATGCCGGTCACTGTGACCGCGTCACCGACGGAGCGCAGCATGTTTTGCGTTGGATTGGCCCCGGCAAGGATGAGTCGGCAGTCCTGCCGAGCGGCTTGCAGCCGGGGGAACAGGTGCAGCAGGGCGTCGGCCGCTTCGGCGTTGGGGGCATAGGCAAAGTTGGCGCAGTACAACACGGCCGGCGGCCCCTGGTCGCCGCGGCCACCCTCCACCGATGCGTAATACGAGGCATCGATGCCGCTTGGGATGACGTGAATGCCGCCGCGCGGTGCATACAGCGTCCGAACGGCATCGGCATCCACGGAGCTGCACGTCCAGATTTGATCGGCCTCGGCGCAGAACGCCGGTTCCAGGCCGCACGCAACGCGGCGCAGGATGGCCGCCGACAGCCGCCGCCTGGGCGTGAACGCGGTGCGTGCGACGTCGGCGTAGAGCCGGCATTCGATGTTGTGCAAATCCAGCGCCACCGTGCAGCCGTGTTTGCGGATGACGGGCAGGTACGCGTGCAGCCAGGGCTCCACGCAGACCACCAGATCGGGCTGGAAGCTTTCCAGGGTGCGGTCCAGCGCGGCGGCGATGTCGTGGTGGAACGTCAGCCGCTCGAAGGCGCCCGGAATGGAGAGCGGCGAACGCAGGACGGCCCACAGCACACTCGTCAGGCTCATGCCGCGGTGGTGCTGTTCGCAGACCGCCAGGCCCGGCACGGGCTCCAGCCGGGGCGTCGCTTCGCCGATGCGCAGGCAGAACACGCCGGTCGGACCGAAGCCGGCCAGCGCGGCGGCCGTGAGGTGGTTGCGCATGCTCGAGCCTCCGCGCGTGGGCGAGGGCATGTGGCGCGTCAGCAGCAGGCTGCGGAACGGTTTTTTGGGCATGCGTATGGCCTGAGTCTAGCGAAAGCGAAGCTCTGCCGCCGGGCGTCCTTTTCTGGTATACTTCTTGGAAATGGCAACACTCCATGCGATCCATGAAAAAGGGCTGAGCTCCGCCGAGGCGCACGATTTACAGGAGCGCTACGGACGCAACGTGCTTCCCGACAGCCGCAAGAGTGCGCTGCAAATCTTCCTGCGCCAGTTCAAGAGCGCCATCGTCATCCTGCTGCTTATTTCGGCCATCATTTCATGGGTGGTGGACGACATTAACGGCACGGTCGTCATTTCGCTCATCATCCTGGTGAATGCGGTGCTCGGTTTCGCGCAGGAGTTCCGCGCCGAACAGAAGCTCTACGACATCGGAAATCTCGTCCAGCCAACCGCCACGGTGAAGCGCGA
>DAORHV010000207.1:0-2296 GCA_035438175.1 Candidatus Peribacteria bacterium | reverse complement strand
AGTAGCAGGATATCAATTCTCACGACACCTCCGGCCCAGTAGCCGAGATGCTCGTAGTTCAGCGACGCATAGCCCGCACTGGCCGATTTCAGCTTGTCGAAGAAGTCGAGCACGATCTCCGCCAGCTGCACTTCGACGTGCCTGACCACGCGCTGTTCGATGTACTCCATGTTCAGGTACGTGCCGCGCCTATCCTGCACCAGCTGCATGCAGGCGCCCACGTCCTGCTCGCGGCAGACGATTTCGAGCTTCACCCACGGCTCGCGGATTTCCTGGATGTACGTCGGATCCGGGAATTCCGACGGGTTGCTGATGAGTCCGACCTGCGGGTTGTCGATCTTCAGCAGGCTGGCGCGCACCACTTCGGCCGGATTCTTGGCGCGCAGTTCGACCTCGTACAACACGCTCGGCGCGGTGATGACCAGGTCGCAGTCGTACTCGCGCTCCAATCTCTCCTGGATGATGTCCATATGCAGCAGACCGAGGAAACCGCAGCGGAAACCGTTTCCGAGCGCCGTGTTATGTTCGTAGGAAATCTCCAGCGCGGCATCGTTCAACGACAACTTCTCCAGCGCGACGCGCAGCTTGGGGTACTCCTCGGCGTCGGTGGGATACAACCCGGCGAACACCATCGGCTGCACTTTCGTATACCCGGGCAACGGCTGCTGCTCGGCATCGGACGCGATGGTGTCACCCACGCGCGCCTCGGCCACGTTCTTCAGCCCAGTCACGATGTAGCCGATTTCGCCCTGGTTCAGCGCGTCGGCCGAAATGTACTTGGGGGAGAAGAAACCCACGTCCTGCACCTCGAAATCCACTTTGGAGCCGAGTAGACGCACTTTATTCCCCTTTTTGAAGGCACCGTCGATCACGCGGGCGTACGCGACCACGCCGCGGTACTCGTCCATCACGGCATCGAAAATCAGTGCGCGGGCCACGCCGGGCGTCTGGGCGCCTTTCTTGGGCTCCGGAATGCGGTCGATGACCGCCTGCAGCACTTCGGGAACGCCGGTGCCGTTCTTGGCCGAAATGGACAGGATCTCGGACGGGTCGCAACCGAGCATCTTCACTACCTCGCCCGACACGCGCGGTACGTCGGCGGCCGGCAGATCGATCTTGTTGAGTACCGGGATGATTTTCAAGTCGTGCTCCATGGCCATGTACAACACCGCCAACGTCTGGGCCTGAATGCCCTGCGAGGCATCTACCAGCAAGATGGCACCTTCGCAGGCGGCCAGCGAACGGCTGACTTCGTAGCGGAAATCGGTGTGGCCGGGTGTATCGATGAGGTTCAGCTGGAAGCCCTTATAGTCCATACGAACCGGCGTCAGCTTGATGGTAATGCCGCGTTCGCGCTCCAAATCCATGGAATCGAGCAACTGCTCTTTCATCTCGCGCTTCTGCAGCGTTCCGGTGAGTTCGATCATGCGGTCCGACAGCGTCGATTTTCCATGATCGATATGCGCGATGATGCAGAAATTGCGGATGTTCATGAAAGCCGCATCATGGTACAGAAAAGCAGCTGTCCGTCCTATCCTTTCCGGAAGAACGCCGCCAGCGCGTCTTCACCGATTTTCAGCGATGCAAAACACGCCGCAGGGTCCATGGAATTGGCATTATCCAGCTTGTCGCCCGGTGCCTGCGGTACCGCGTCGAACTTCACGCCGTTGGCCAGTGCGGCGATGGCTCCGTGGAAGCGTTGGGTCAGCACGAACTGCGAGGACGCCACCTCGTTCACCAGGACATCGAACGTACGGACTTCCTCGATGCGCACCGCAACATTCTTGACCGATTCGCGAACCTGATTCGCCGCATGCTGGTCGGCGGCCGGCTCCAAAAGAAGTACGACAACCTCATCCCATCCTTTGGCAACCTCTACCTGTACGCGGGCCAGGAATTCGGGTGTGGTATTGGCTCTCGGCACTACGATCAACTTTTTTGAACTCTCGTGTGAAGTTCCTTTGAAGACGGCTATTGCAGGATCAAAAGTATGAACAATTATTTTGCCCAATAAGCCGGATTCACCCAAAAACGCTTCCACCCGCTTCAGTGACCCGGGGTCACGCACGGAAATAAATGAAGACCATAAAAGCGTCAAACCGGTACACCGCTTGGCAACAAAACCACGCACCGGTCCAACTCCCTGGAAGGCCATGACGATCTTTTTGCCCTTCAGTTTGGCGGCCAGCGCATACCACCACCACATCACCGGCGCCCGCCACGATTCGGTATCCGTAAACAGCGATCCGCCGCCGAAGACGACGGCGTCGGACTGCGCGATGGCTTTCAGCGTGCG
>DAORHV010000206.1:0-2303 GCA_035438175.1 Candidatus Peribacteria bacterium | reverse complement strand
TTCACCCCCACCGTGGGCGCGTCGTTCGGCGTGTCGGGATACTGGAGCATCCTGCCGGTCGTGCTGCTCGATGCCGTGGCGGCCGGGTGGTTCGTGTTCGGGTGCGGCGAAACCGCTGCGACGCGCAAGCGCACTACGCCGACGTCACGCGCTGCGGGCCGCCGGCCGCGGCGCGCTGCTCGAACAACCGCGTGACTTGCATGGCCGTCTCGTTGCGCACCTGGATGCCGGCCATGGAAAGGGCGCCCTCCAGACCACGCGGACACGCCCGCAGCATGGACTGCATGGTGGCGACCACCTGCAGAAAGCGTGAAACATCCGCCGCGTTGCAACGCGCGGCCGGACTGTTCATGCGCTGAGTCAGGTGGAAGCACCGCCGCCAGATATGCAGTTCCAGCGTGATATCCAGGATATGCATGTCGTGGTGCCATTCGTCCTCTTCTTCGTCCGTCATGGGCGTTTGCCCGGCTGCCTGCCGGGCCATCTGCAATTTCTGGAAATCCACGTTCAGCGCCGCAAGCGAGGCCTCGATGGACGCCAGGTTTTCATCGATCGACAGCTTCTGCCAGGCCTGCGCACCGCCTTCGCCGACGGCCAGCGCAAACTCCATATGACTCATCACCTTGGGTTCTTCAGGCCGGGAATCGTTGTAGACGTGCAATTTCATGTGAGCCGCCATTGAAGTGGAAAATAGAATTTTGTCAATGCTCTACACTGATCCCCATGCTTCGAACGACGGTCGGAATCTTGCTCGCGGTGCTGGTGGCGGGAACGTACGCATTCATCGGCCAGTCGCCCGGCCCCAATCAGATGTCACGCATCGACACCCTCTACGCCCTGGCCGGCGAGGGGAGATTCAGCATCGAGACGCTGGGTGGCAACACCATGGATTTCGGAACCTACGACGGACGCCCGTACAGCGATAAGCCACCGGGACTGACGTACCTGGCGCTGCCCGCCTATACGCTGACGCTGGGCGCCCAGCGCGCCACACGCCATCCGCCGCCAGCCGACTCTTCGCTGTATGCAGCGCTGTGGACCACGACCCTTTCGACCACGGTGCTGCTGTCGGCGCTGGGCGTCCTGGCACTGTGGACGCTGCTGCTCTCGCTCTGCGACCGCCCGCGTGAAGCACTGCTCGGTACGCTGGCATGCTGGTTCGGGACGCTGGCGCTGCCGTACGGTTCCACGCTTTTTTCACATACGCCTGTCATCGGACTGCTGTGCATCGCGATGGCGGCGATCCTGCTGCCGACCGGAACCGCGCGGCCGCATTCCACCGGCATGATGTGGTGGCGGGCGGGTACCTGGCTCGGCGGCATTGCCGCACTCCTGCTGACGCTGTGGACCGGGCTGAAGCTCTCCGGGATCGATGCCGGTCTGCCGGTGGCCGTGTTGCTGCTGGCGACGCTGGGTCTTTCGGCGCTCATCCTGCTGGCGTCCGGTACGTGGACCATGACGACCGGCCACGGCGGAGCTGCCGGATTGCGCCGCCGTGACGCGCTGGCCGGAGTGGCACTGGGGATCGCGGTGCTGTGCGAATTCATGGCCGCATTCCCCGCGCTGGCGCTGTGGATCGTGTTGCTGACGCGCGACTCCAGGCGGGCGTTGCGGGCGGCGGGCTGGGCGGCGCTTCCGTTGCTGCTGCTGCCGCTCACCAACTGGCTGTGCTTCGGTTCGCCGTTCCGGCTCGGCTACAGCACCAACGCGTTCGCATGGATGCGCAGCGGATTCTTCGGCATCACGCTGCTGCCGAATCCGTACGCCCTTCTGCTCCTGTTGTTCAGCGGCAATAAAGGCTTGCTGTTCTGGTCGCCGTGCCTGGTACTCGCCATCCCCGGCTTCCAGGAGCTGTACGCCCGTCACCGCACGCTGTGCCTGGCAATCGGTATTTCGAGCGCGCTGCTGCTGCTGGCCATCGCCACCACGGGTAATCCGGGCGGCGGCTGGGCGGTGGGACCGCGGTACCTGGCACCCATGATCCCGCTGCTCATCGTGCCGATGACCTTCGGACTGCGCACGCTGCCGCGCTTCGGCGCCGGGCTGATCGCCTTGTCCATCGGGCTGAATCTGCTGGCCGCCGTGGTGAACCCGTTGCCGCCGCCCGAGATCGGCGTTCCGCTGACGCAGTTCTATCTGCCGATGCTCGCGGTCGGCCGCGTACAACCGAATGCCGGTTCGTACCTGGGCCTCTCGCCGCTGGCCGGGCTGCTGCCGCCGACGTGCTTCGCCGCCGCACTGGGAATTGTTATCTGGCCGCTCGCGGGACGGCTTCCGCGCAAGCGAACGGGCAATTCCCCCCC
>DAORHV010000205.1:0-2325 GCA_035438175.1 Candidatus Peribacteria bacterium | reverse complement strand
CCTCCCAGCGCCACGAAGTCGGCGTAGGAGATGGTCTCGGCGCGGATAAAGCCCTTTTCGAAGTCGGTATGGATGACACCGGCCGCCTCGGGGGCGGTGGCTCCAACGCGCACGGTCCACGCGCGGACTTCTTTTACGCCGGCCGTAAAGTACGTCATCAGGCCGAGCGCTTCGTAGGCGCCGTTGATGAGACGGTCCAAACCGGACGACGCGATGCCGAGCTCCTTGAGCATGGCGGCTCCGTCTTCGGGCGACAGCGCGACCAGTTCCTCTTCCAGCTTGGCGGACACCAGCACGGCGGTGGCCGAGTCCGGCAGACCGGCGCGCTTCTTGGCTTCGGCGATGGGCAGTGTGGCCATGGATTGTTCGTCGGTGTTCAGCGCGTAGATCATGCGCTTGGACGTGAGCAGCTGCATGGTCTTCATGAACGGGATCTGGTCCTTGGCCAGTTCGACGGTGCTGGCCAGCTTGCCGGCTTCCAGCGCGGCCTTCAGCAGTTCCAGCACGGCGACTTCCTTCTGCAGTTCCTTGTTGCCAGACGTGGCGCCGCCCTTGCTCTTCTCCAGGCGCTTTGTGACTTTATCCAGGTCGGCGATGATGAGCTCGGCTTCGATGATCTCACGGTCGCGCTGCGGGGCGACCGAGCCTTCCACGTGGATGACGTCGCCGCCCTCGAAGATGCGCACGACGTGGCAGATGGCGTCCACTTCGCGGATATGCGAGAGGAACGCGTTGCCGAGTCCTTCACCTTTGCTGGCGCCCTTCACCAGTCCGGCGATATCCACGAACTCCACGATGGTCGGCACCGTTTTTTCGGGCTGCACGATCTCGGCCAGCTTCTTCAGGCGCGGATCGGGAACTTCCACCACGCCGATGTTCGGCTCGATGGTGCAGAACGGATAGTTGGCGGCCTGAGCGCCGTGGCTGCGCGTGAGGGCGTTGAACAGCGTGGACTTTCCGACGTTGGGCAGGCCGACGATTCCGATTTTCAGACCCATAAAGGACGAGTGAAAGAATGGAGGGATCTCTGCTCCGTCCAGCCCGGGGGCGGGAGCGGATCAATCCCATGTGACGCCGCAGCATACCATACGTCATTCATCAAGTTGTCAGGGAAAGTTTACTGCTAGCGGAAAGCGCCTCGCAAACCTTCGCCGACTTTGCCCGATGCAAGGAATTCCACTTGCGCCGGAATAGCGGGATGGTTCATGGTTCTCCTCCTATGATCAAATCCCTCCGCCTCGCAGCCGCCATTTCGTTGCTCTCGTGCAACGTCGCGTTCGCCGCCGAACCCCTTACCTTTCAGCCGATGATCATTCCCGACGGAGTGGTCACGCGCGCCGAATTGGTGAAAATGGTCGTCGACCAGCTGTACCCCGCAGCCAAGAACGACGCTTGTTTCAAAACGCTGTCCCCGTCCGATTACTGGCTGTTGTTCAGTGACGTGTCCATCAAGGAGTCCTATGCCCCGTCGCTGTGCTTCGCCATGAAGACCGGCATCATCCGCGGCTACGCCGACGGGACGTTCCGCCCCGACCGTCCGGTGAACTTCGCCGAGGCGTCCAAGATTTTGTCGCGCGCCTTTGATTTGTCGCCCGAAATTTACGGTTCGCATGACGGTCCGTGGTACCGCGCCTCCGTCATGGCGCTGGAAGAGCATGCCGCCATTCCCGGCTCCGTGACAGGCTTCAGTCATCCGATGACCGGTGTCGAGGTGTATGACATCGTCAACCGTCTGGCCACCCGTGATGTCACCCGGCCGTCGGTTTCCTACGGCGAGCTCCAGCGCCGCGAAGCGGGGGCGAACTGACCGGCGTGCCGCATCTATATTGACAAATATGGTTATTTGGTGTAAAAATACTCAACTATGCAATTTCGCCGGTTGCTTGCCATCACCGTGGCCGTTGCGTGCCTTGCCCCGTACGCAAGCATCCAGGCTATGGGATTCACCGATCTGGACGGTTCGCCGTACGAGCCTGCCATCCTGTCGTTGGCTGGCGAGGGTATTATTTCGGGCTATCCGGACGGCACCACCCGCCCCTACGGCCGCTTAAACCGCGCCGAGGCGCTGAAGGTTATTGTCGCAGCCCAAAAGGAGTTCGGTCAGGAACTGGGTGACACCAAGTCCAACATGCCGACCATCCCGCTGTTTTCCGATGTGGAGCAGAGTGCGTGGTATGCCCCGTACCTGGAAGTCGCCTTCAGCAACAAGGTCATCACCGGCTACCCGGATAACCTCTTCCGCCCCCAGTCCACGCTGAAGACCGAGGAAGCCATCGCCATCGCCATGCGCGCCTTCGATGTTCCGGGCGCGCAGGAATTCAAAAC
>DAORHV010000204.1:0-2350 GCA_035438175.1 Candidatus Peribacteria bacterium | reverse complement strand
CCTGAACGTCGAGCAGGCCCGTTTGGACAAAATGCTAGGAAACAACGAAATCAAGTCGCTGATCATCGCGATGGGCGTGGGTATCGGCGAGGTGAAGGACATGACCAAGCTGCGCTACCACCGCATCGTCATCATGACCGACGCCGACGTCGACGGCGCGCACATCCGCACGCTGCTCATGACGTTCTTCTTCCGTCACTTCCCGGAGCTCATCAACCAGGGCCACCTCTACATCGCCCAGCCGCCGCTGTACAAAATCCAGCTCGGCAAGGAAATCCGCTACGTGTTCAACGACACGGATAAGGAGAAGACCCTGAAGGAGTGGGGGATCGGCGCACAGGATCTGGAAGAGAGTCAGACCGAGGAGCCGGGCGCCGAGGCACCCGAGGCCGAAGCCGAAGAGGAACAGCCGGCCGCCAAGGGCAAAGGCAAGAAGGGCGCCGTGGAGGCCAAGCCCAAGAGCCGCAAGCCGGGCATCCAGCGCTACAAGGGTCTTGGTGAAATGAACCCCGAGCAGCTGTGGGACACCACCATGGATCCGGAGCGCCGCACCATGCTGCGCGTGACCATGGACGATGCCGAAGCCGCAAACTCGATCTTCACCACGCTCATGGGCGCCGACGTGGTACCGCGCAAGAAGTTCATCCAGACGCATGCCAAGGGCGTGAAGAACCTGGATATCTAGCACATTCATCCGAAGAAGCCTTCTTCGCCCCATACAAGGCGTTGCAGGTTTTTTCGGCTGTGCGGATGCAGAGGTGGTGCAAACATACATTAGAGCGGTCTTCCCGGTGCTTTCCATGCGATTAGCTTGCGCTTTCCTGCAGAACCCCTAGGCTGAGGACGTAGTAAAGACTTTTCTTTCTACAGTTCTACTTTTTCTCCCTCTATAACCCATGGCTACGGGTACCATCAAGACCAAGACCGACAAAGGCTTTGGATTCATCACCGTCGAAGGATCCGACGACGTGTTCTTCCACCACAGCGCTTGCGGCGGACAGTTCGACAACCTGCAGATCGGCCAGGCTGTCTCGTTCGACCTCGAGCAGGGCCCCAAGGGTCCGAAGGCTGGAAACGTCATGGCTGCTTAGTTTTCAACCCAAGCAATCTAGAAAAAAGCGGAGAGCAATCTCCGCTTTTTTTGTACCTTCCAAGAACGTACATCTGTAAAAAGCGGCACCGGTGCGGAGCCGCCTGCTACAGGTGAATTGTTTGGTTTAGCCTTCGCCCGGGTCGGAGAACTCGCCGAGCTTGTCCTTCATGGAGTAGGTATCCAGGTTCTCGATGCCCAGCAGCTTGCAGATTTCGCCCACCGCTTTGTCGAAGGCGATTTCCTTCTGCTTTCCGGCGGCCATGTCGCGCAGGATGATCTTGTTGTTCTTCACTTCCAGCTGGCCCAAAAGCAGCGTGTACTTGGCCTGGAAGCGGTCGGCCAAGCGCATCTGGCTCTTTAAGCTGGCTTCACCCAGCGCACCCACGGTGTGGACGCCCAGGTCGCGCAGCTGACTGACGAGCTTGAGACACTTCTTCTTGGCATCGGGACCCAGCTGGGCCACGAACACGTCCACCTGGTCCTTGTCCGGGGCCTTCACGCCGGCCTCCTGCATGTGCCACATCACGCGCTCCATACCCACCGCGAAGCCCACCGCAGGCGTCGGCTTGCCGCCAAGCTGCTCGATGAGGCCGTCGAAGCGTCCGCCGCCGCCCACTGCGTTCTGTGCGCCGGTGGATTTGTCCCAGAACTCGAACACGGTCTGGTTGTAGTAATCCAAACCGCGCACCAGCGTGGGGTTCAGCACGTATTTGATGCCGAGCTCATCCAAGTACTCCATGAGCGTGGCGTGATACTTCTTGCTGTCCTCCGAAATGAACTGCTCCATGGTCGGGGCCATTTTCAGCAGGATCTGGGTGTCCTCCTCCTTGGAGTCCAAAATGCGCATGGGGTTGGTCTGCAGGCGGGCGCGGTCCTGCTCGGGCAGGTTGCGCTCCTTGCCGGCGAAGTAGTCCACGAGCGCCTCCACGTACTTCTTGCGGTCCTCGGCCGAGCCGATGTTGTTGAGCTGCAGCGTCAGACGGTCGCCGATCTGCAGGTCGTCGAAGATTTTGACCAACGCGTGGATGAGCTGCGCGTCGATGGACGCGTCGGAGATGCCGATGACCTCGAAGTCGAACTGGTGGAACTGGCGGTAACGGCCCTTCTGCGGACGGTCGTAGCGGAAGCACTGGCCGATGGCGTACAGCTCGACCGGCTGCGGAAGCTCCTGCATGCCGTTCTCCAGGTAGCTGCGGCAGATGCCGGCGGTGAATTCGGGGCGCAGGGCGTACTCGGACGCATCCTCGGCGCCTTTCT
>DAORHV010000203.1:0-2354 GCA_035438175.1 Candidatus Peribacteria bacterium | reverse complement strand
CGACTATGCCGACGACCTCTACCTTGCAAGCAGCCCGTCCGCCGTGGACCAGTGGCTGGCCGGCGTCCAGCGGGCGCTCAGCAAGGCAACTTGCGTCGCCTTGTTATGGCAAACGCTGGAACACCGCATGGAAGACCTGCTGGCCGACACCGCCATCGGCGCCGACGCCATGCTTGCCGCCGCGACCGAACTGAACGGCATGCTCACTGAACTCGAATCGTTGCGTGCCGGCGTGCCGGCGCCGCGCACCAAGACCACCGTGCCCCAGATCATTGAGACGGTACACGCCATCATCCGGGCCAAGAAGAATTACGAAGCTGCGGCGGTGGTGATGACAACTCTGGCTGACGTCCGGCGGAACACGAAACAGCTGTATTACCCTCCCGAAAAAGCGAATGCGATTTGAAAAGAGCGAAATGGCTTAAGAAAGGGCTGAAACCAATATTGAGTCAAAAATGTGTACTGCGTGTTTAGCCCTAGCCAAAAACAAGCATGCCAATTTTAGAGTACAAAATGTATTCATATAACACTCATAACACCTACTCCAGCCCTAAGCCTTGCTGTTCTTGCAGGAATGAATATGATTGAACGATCACTTCCGGGAAGAACACTTCCTGACAAGTCATCCGCACACACACAGTCCACACAAACACGCACTCGACCCCTACCGTCCGGCCGGACACCACACCAAAGAGACCCGATCATTCACACCACCGCAGACGATCAGAGAGAATGATGTCTATGGGTGCTGCTGCACTCGTTCCTCCCGGCCACACTTCACTGCATCCTTGCACAATTCTGGGTATAGGTGCGTTTGTACTAACTCGTAGCCATCATCCTCTCTGCTCTGCAACGTCGTACCGCAATGGACGAGGAATCCTCGCGGTATGCACACCCTCCACTCCCCAGTGTTTCCCCTGCTCTCCCTCAAAAGAGACTCGTGGCAAACCGGTCCGGGGACTTCGTCTGGCCGCGAGGAGAAACAAGTGGCCAAAGCACAGCAGCGTTACGGGGATCCTCCCCTTCCTTCCTCCATCAGCGTCTCGGTCACGCCTCACGGCACGCCCGACATCGCCGGAGAACACAAACACAAAGACTCCGCGAGGAGTCTTTTTGTCATAGACGCGTCAGGCTGCTACGGCAAGAATCTCACGCAACCGGCGGATGGTTTTGTACTTCTCGTCGGAGACCCGGTCGGTGGTCGTCCGTAGTTCGGCGGCGATCTCGGGCACCGACCAGCCCTCGTGGGTAAGCTCCAGAATGCGGCGCTGACGCGGGGTGAAGCGCCCGAGGAGGACGCATACCTGCTCCCACAGCAACTTGCGCTCGTGGGCCGGCCGCTCGTCGCGGGCGGCGAGTACGGGAAGCTCAACGTGCCCCTTCGCGCGTAAAAAACGCTTCTTCACCATATCGATGATGCGCACCAGTTCGTGGAAGTCGCCGCCTGTTTTTTCGTTGAGGGCGCTTGCCCACGTCCTCTGGTCCGGAACACGTTCCAGCAATGCCTCCATGACCATCTGGGTGGCGTCTTCGTACTCGCCGTAGGCCAGCCGGGCGTTGCCCCAGCAGCGCGCGCAGTACCTGGCGATGTTCGTGGCCGCGGTTTCCACTCCCGCTTCTTGCTGGTCGTGGAAGCGCCGGGCGCTGGTATTCGGAGACGGCATGGAGGGATTCAATAGATGCGGCGCGGTTCCGTCAAACTTCCGGGCATCCGACCATGCTTCTGCGCGCCGGTTTGCGAACGAATTGGTATCACGGGGTCTTTTCGGTATGCTTTTGCCCATGCACTCCTACGCCGCGTTCCTGGGAAACAATCCGATGATCAGCGCCGCCGAGCTCAGCTCGCTGCTCCCCGATCTCACTCCGCAGAAGGTGTACGCCAATCAGATCCTTGCGTTCCAGACCAAGCACGAGCTGGATCAGGAGTTTTTGAACACGCTGGGCGGCACCATGATGATCGCCAAGTCGGTGACAAAAGAAGGAACCAAAGCCGATCTGAAGGACATCCCCACCATCCTGGCCGCCGAGCTGTCGGGCGTGAAGGGAAAGGTGACGTTCGCGTTCCGCTTCGTGGGTGTGGCTCCGGCCAAGGCCAAGACGTTCTACAGCGACTGCAAGCAGTTCCTGAAGTCCAAGAGCACGCCGAGCCGCTACATCGGCAACGAGATGAAGCCGGCCATGTCGGTCCAATTGCACGACGAAGGCCTGTTGGACCCCAAGAAAGGCTGCGAGCTGGTCATCCTGCAGGACAAGGACTCTCTGTGGATCGGCCGTACGGTCGCCGCCCAGAACATCAAGGCGTACACGAAGCGCGACATGGAGAAACCGGTGCGCGACATGACGGTGGGCATGCT
>DAORHV010000202.1:0-2376 GCA_035438175.1 Candidatus Peribacteria bacterium | reverse complement strand
AGTTTCATGGGTCCGCTGTCGCACTTCGTGAACGGGGCGGCGTCTTTTTGGGCGTACCAGCACCACTCGCCTGCTTTCTGAGAACCGAACGCGAAACCGATGGACGCAAAAAAATCACCCAGCGGCAGTCCCGGCTTGTGGCGGTGGATCACGCGGCCGTTGCCATCATGGAGGTGGAAATACTTGCTGAGCCGCTCATCGTGGACCACGTCGGTCGATTCGCCGGACATGTATTTGGGTGCCGAGAAATCCTGCTGCTTGCCGCCGATCCACACCGCGAAATCGGCATGCGTATGGTTGGGATCCGGGTTCAGTGCGGGCCGGACCTGCCCGGGGCCGAGCGCCCAGAACACGATGGTGGCCGCAAGCAACAAGGAGAGGATCTTGGGAATCATGGACGAGGAAAGGAATTCACGGGCAATGACGCACAGAGGTGCCGGTTCTTACTCGACGGTCACATGGGTCTCGACCATGGCTGTGCTCGACGAGCTAGAACTTAGAACCGCGCCATAGCCTTCGCCGTCACCTTCTCCTTCTGGCGTGCCGGCCGAAGGCTGGAGCGGATTGCAGGCGGCGAGCAGCAAGAGCGTGCCGGATACGACGAGAAAGATGCGCATGAGGTGGGAGAACAGCGAAACGGTGGTACTATAGCAGCCATGTCATCCGTTCACATCTCGCGCTGGACGCTGCTCTCGGGGTTGGCCTTCGTGTTCGCCTATTTCGGCATCGATAAGTTCGTGCACCCGTCGCTCTGGATCGGCTGGATGCCGGCCTGGCTGGACGGCCAGTGGTCGCTGACGCTGAATCAGTGGCTGGACGTGACCGCCGTGGCTGAAATCATCATTGCCGCCGCGCTGCTGTTCCCGGTGACCATCGTGCAACGCATCGCCGCGTTCTTCGCCGCCGCCCACCTGACCGCCGTGCTTACGCAGACCGGCTGGAACGACGTCGCCGTTCGCGACATCGGATTACTGATGATGGCCACCGGCCTGTGGTACCTGCTGAAAGACGAACGCATTGTGAAGTAATCTTCCTCTAACCGAAGCCCGAAAGCTGGCTTTTCCATACAGGGATTTGCTCATTTTGACAAAATAGGCAATTCTATGCGGCGTGAACTTTCTAACGCAATTGGCGTACGAGCAAGCCGTCGCCCAGACCAAGGACCGGGAATGGCGGATGGCCGCCGGGCAATTCCTGGATGAATCGCGCAACAATCCGCTTGTCGGCTTCGCGCTGGGATCCGAATGCGACATCCCGGATGAACGGCGGCTGGATGTAGCAAAACTTCAGTGGCAAATGCGCCATCAGATCCGGGAGGCGGCGGTCTTCGCCGACGGCACCACCCTGAGCGCGTACACACACGCCATGCGGAAGAAGGCGGAATGGAAGCTGGAAGATGATTTGCCGCAGTTGCGCACGCTCCTGCTGAAATCGGACGACCTGCTCCGCACGGTGGACCACCTCACCGCTGAATGGAAGCTGCCGCAAAAAACACGCGATTGGTACCGCTCGCATTACGCGGCCCTCCTGAGGCATGCGGAGGACTCGGTGGACCACAGTCGTTTCCTGCAGGGCAAAACCGGCTGGCTGTTCGGCGAAATGACGGGCGCCGAACCCACCGGCAAAATCAAGGCGTTATTCGGGCCGCAAATGATCCATTTCCGCTGCGAGAAGAAGGCCGATTGCGCGCGGCTGATTTATTCCGATCCCAACACACCTTCGCTGGACGAACTGCGCGGAGAAATACAATCCGCGCGCGGCGTGCACATCGTGAAAAAGCTGCCCAAAGACATCGGCGGCAAGCCCGTCTCCATGAGCGCGGAGAACGTGGAGGTGACCAAGGGGCAGGACGCGTTCTCCACCTACGAACACGAGGACGAACACGCGGCCAACGCTTTCATGACCCACGAATCCACCGCGGCGGGGCGTGCCGCGCCGGATGAAAGCGGTATCGAGTACTGCGTACGCCTGGGGGTGACGGGCATGGTGAAAGAGGAATTCATCGCCTGGTCGCGCCGTCCGGCGACGCAGTACGAAACCTTGTTCCTGGGACCGAACGCTCCATACCAGCCGGTAGCCCAGCGCGTGCGCCAATTCCGCAACGCCCAGATGGACCCCGAGCGCATCGAAGCGTTTTCGCACTGCGCATCCCCGTACGTGGGGGAAATCGCCGCCGTCGCCAGCGTCGCACTCGGCCGGCTGATGAAGGGCTATCCGCACGGCATCGTCCGTGAACTGCTGCGCACCCTCCCCCTCCAGCAATGGGATCGCATCGCCAACGTGCTGGGGAAAGATCCGCGCCGGAAGAACGGCCGTGAAATCTGAAACCCGGCGTGGTCTATACCAATCTTCTCGGTCTGGCCGGCGACCGCGCCA
>DAORHV010000201.1:0-2408 GCA_035438175.1 Candidatus Peribacteria bacterium | reverse complement strand
CTACGTCGCCAAGAAAGCCGCGCTGCTGGCCGGACAGGACGTGGTGGCGGTGTTCTTCTGGCTGATCATCGGCCGCGAAACCATCGCGCTTACGCTGCCGTGGTTCGTCCCCGCCTACCGCAAGCGCATCAAGCATTTGGTAAAAGTGATCGACTGGAAGTTCTTCGCCATCGGCGGGGCGGTCATCGCATGCTTCCTGTTCGGTGAATTCACGGGCGGACTGTCGTACCTGTACGGCCCTATTTCGCTGGTGTCGGTTGTCAGCAATATCCAGCCGTTCATGGTCATCGGGCTGGCCGGATTGCTTGCATGGGTTCTACCGTCGCACGCGCCCAAAGAGCTGTTATCGGCCCGTTCGCTGCGTGTGAAGCTGGTCAGTTTCACGGTGGTGTTCGGTGGTCTTGCGCTCCTGACTCTTCCCAGTTAAAGTAGCGCGGCTATGCCAAGAGGTAAGGGTACTGTTTACGCCGGCTACTGCACCACTGAGGACTGTGGGAAGCGCATCTGCACTGTGCGCATCCTGAAGTCCAAGAAGGCGGATTTCCGCGAGCTCTTCAAGTATTGTCCGAACTGCAAGAAGCGCGTGAAGGTGAAGTTGAAGGAGGAGAAGCACTCCAGCTAATTGCTGCGCCGCCGCATGCGGACGACGGTTTTTTGCTATTCCTTGGATTCCGTCGGCGCCTCGCTATAGTGAGGTCCATGGAGCAACAGCAGAAACGCTACCGGAACGCCGTGTCGGCTTTGGTGCTGCGACCGGTGGAATTGTGCGTGCCCGGCGGCGAGTGCGTGACCGTACACCAGATTCTGCTGTTGCATAAGCCGCGCATCCACGATGCCTGGCAGCTGCCGCAGGGCGGGGTGGAGACCGGCGAGACCATCGAGCAGGCCGCCGCGCGCGAAGTGCAGGAAGAAGCCGGATTGCAGCTGGGCGAGGTGCTCCTCAGCAGTTGCCACAGTTACTCCTACGATTTCCCGCCCGAGTTCGTCCAGCGCTACAACCCCATTAATCACGGACAGAAGTTGTGCTTCGTCGCGTTCAAGGCGGCCAAAGACGTGGCCGTGCAGGTCGACCGCAACGAAGTGGATGCCTACGTGTGGGTGCTGCCCGAGCAATTGCCGCAGTACATTACGCGCAAGGCCTACCTGGACGTGATCCACGACGTGCTCAAAGAGTGTGAATCCGCTCTGAAGAACGCCTGAGCTTCTCGCGGCGGGGGATCGTGGGTAAGCTTCGGCCGTGCGCATCACCACGCTGCTCCTGGACCGGTTCCGCTCGCATCGCCTGCTCGAGCTGGCGTTCGGCGAAGCCGGCATCGAGGCGTTCGTGGGCGAGAACGGCACCGGCAAGACCAACCTGGCCGAGGCGATCTCGTTTCTGTCGCTGGGCCGTTCGGCCCTCGGCGGCGAGACCGAGGACGTGGCGCGCTGGGGCGAGACGTTCTTTAAAGTACGGGCGGCCACCGTATCGGACGCCGGTGAGGAGCGCACGCTGGAGGTGGTGTGCCAGTTGTCGCCGCGCAAACAGAAAGCGTTTTTCATGAATGACGTGCGCGTACCGTTCGCCGAGTTTGTCGGTGCGTTGCCGTCGGTGGTGTTCTTGCCGCAGGACCTGGGGTTGTTCTCGGGCGGACCGGACCGCCGCCGCGGCCTGATGGACGGACTGCTGTCGCAGCTGGACCCCAAATTCCTGCCGCTGCGCATGGAATTCGAACGCCTGTTGAAGCAGCGCAACGCGCTCCTGAAGCGCATCGGTGAGGGCGAAGCCAAGGAGGGCGACCTCGACCCGTGGGACGCCGATCTGGCTCGCAGCGGTGCGGCATTGCAATGCAAGCGGCTGACCATCGTGTCGGGCTGGAACGAAGGATTCCCCGGGCACGTGCGTTCGCTGGGCGAAACATGGGAGGACATCCGCATCGAGTACGTGCGCAAAACTACGGCCATGAAAGAGGAAGCGTTGGCCGAAGAGCTGGCGGCGCAATTGCTGCACTATCGTTCGCGTGATTGCATCGTGGGTTCCACCACGACGGGCCCGCACCGCGACGATTGGCGCATCCTGGCCGACGGGCGCGACATCAGCGGGTTTGCATCGCGCGGCCAGCAGCGTGCAAGCCTGCTCGCGCTCCTGTTCACGTGCATGGACCAGTTCCGCAGCATCAAAAAAGAACAGCCGGTCATCATCTTGGACGACGTGTTCTCCGAGCTCGATGATCGCCACCAGCACGCGCTGCTCACGTCACTTGCCGGCTGCCAGGTGTTTCTGACGGCCACCCACCTTCCGGGCGACATCGGTGCGCCGGTGCACCGCTGGCAGGTTTCCGCCGAAGGAGTTGTCGCCGGTGAGTAACGGCTGATGCACGAACGCGCCGTAAATGGCCAATGCCAGGGCGTCGGCGGCATCCACCGGGGTC
>DAORHV010000200.1:0-2410 GCA_035438175.1 Candidatus Peribacteria bacterium | reverse complement strand
TGAGCACGACCGGAGCTCCGTGCGTGATGGCCTCCAGTGCGACCAGGCCGAACGGCTCGGACACGGACGGCATCACGAAGCAGCTGGCCTTGGCGTACAACGCCTTGGCTTCGTCGCTGCTGACTTTGCCGGCGAAGATGATCTTGTCGGCCAGACCCAGTTCACAGGCCTGCGAAATCAGTTCGGGGAGCAGGTAGCCGTTGCCCGCGATGACGAAGCGCACGTCGGGGCGCATGTCGGCGACTTTGCGGGCGGCGCGCAGGAAGTGGGGGGCGCCCTTCTGGACGGTGAGGCGTCCGAGGAACAGCACCAGCGGATGCGGTCCGGCGTCGGCGCCGCGGTGCGGGGCGGACTGCACGGCGTCGAACGTGCCGTTGTGCAGCACGGAAATCTTGGCGGCCGGAATGCCGTATTCTTTCACGAGCAGTTTGCGGGTGTAGTCGCTCACCGCAATGACATGGTCGGCCTTCAGCAGGCCGCTGCGTTCGCGGGCGTAAATCCAGTCGTTGGGTTTGAACTCGGTGCGGTCCAGCTCGGTGGCGTGGACGTGGGCGAACAGCGGCCGGCCATGGTGGCGGGCGGCGCGCACGCCGGCTTCCAGCGTCATCCAGTCGTGGCTGTGCACCACGTCGGGCTGCACGTGTTTGGTCATGTCGACGGCCAGTTCGGTGAACCGCTCGACCTCGGTGCCGAGGTCGTTGCCGTACAGTTGCTGCATGCCGTTGCCGATGCGCAACCGCGCATCGATGACGGTCAGGCGATCGGCGTACACGGCTTCCGAATCATACGGCTGTAACAGCGTCGGCACGCGGACCGTCAGACTGCCGAGCTGCTCGTCGTGGGGGTACACGATGTCGATGCCGTCCTCCACCGCCTGGTCATGCGGCAGCACCAGCGTGACCTTCGCCCCATGGTGAAGCAGACCGCGGACGATGCCCTGACACGCCACACCCAGGCCGCCGCAATTGGCAGGCGGATATTCCCATCCGAACATGAGCGAGTGCAGCGACATTTTTTGTTTTTCTTTTGGGGCTGATAAATCTCTTTATTGTAGCAGAAAAACGCCATTTTTGCCAGGCAAGATCCGGCCCGGAATCCGGGGCTCACCAGGGCTGCCGCAAGACCGCCGTCCGCCACCACAATCCGGCCACCTCGGCCACCGATAACAGGGCCAGTTTCAGCCGTCCGCCCTGCGCCACGCCGGACACGCGCGGGCGGATGTCGACCGGCAGGAACTCAATCTTTTTGCCCCGGCGCACCGCGCGGATCATGCGTTCGGGGTCGCGGAACACCCCCGACGAGACCGGCCGGATGTCGGCAAGGACCGCGCGCCGGATGCATTTTGCGCCGCCCGGATCACGCAGATCGACGCCGAACAACAGCTTCGGCAGCCAGCGGTACCCGCACGACAGAAGCTCACGCCACGGACCGTAGAATTTGTGTTTCCGCACCAGGATGACCGCGTCGGCACCGGCGATGAGACGCAGGCATTCGGCAATGGACTGCGGCGAGTACTGGCCGTCGGCGTGCAGCAAAAAGACGCACTCGTTTCCGCCGCTTTGGAATGCGGTTTCCACCGCAGCCGCAAGCCCTTTCCGGCAAGCATGGTCCTTGCGCTTCACGCGGCCCGGAACCTTGGCGGCCCACGCATCGATGATGCGCGGCGTGGCATCCGTGCTGCCGTCGTTGACCACCGTGATGTCGAACACGGCACCGGTCGCTTCGAGCGCGGCCAGGCATTCGGCCAACAGGTCATTCAGCGCGCCTTCTTCGTTGAAGGCCGGGATGACGACGGAGACGGACGGAAGCGGCATTATTCGGAGAGTACCCGACGCAGGGCCGGCAGCGCAGGCCAAACCAGCGCCAGCAGGCAGGCGGCCAGCATCGTCAGGCTCAATACGTCCGCGGCGGTTTGCGCGGCCGAGACCTTCCACGGCAGCGGACCGCCGTAGGTAAACGCTTTCAGCGCGGCGGCGTCGGACGCCTTGATACGGTCGCCGGGTTTGCAGGCGTTCTCATTCGGATAGGCATAACACGACGGATTCACCAGATTGAACGCACCGCCCTGCACCGCGTTCACCGCACCCGGAACCAAGCCGGGGACGCGTTGTTTGCCGGCCGACAAAAAGAGGGCATCGCCGCTGCACGACAAGCCGGTGTCACCCAGGAAATCGGTATCGGCCGCGATGACCCGCGTCACCGGCAGACGCTCGAACCCGGCCGTCTCGGCCGCATCGAACTGAGCCAGCACCACCGACGGCTGGCGGCGCAGATCGAACGACGACAGCGATGTTCCATAGGCCAGGGGCAGGGCCAGAACGGTGACGAGCATGGCGAGCGGCGCCAGTACGTTCGTGCGATCGCGGAACGTCCGCTGCAGCGCGACGACCGAACCGATGCACAGCACCAG
>DAORHV010000199.1:0-2410 GCA_035438175.1 Candidatus Peribacteria bacterium | reverse complement strand
GCCGGCCGCGATCGCGGTGGATATGGCCATGCAGCCGGTCTCGCCGCTGTCGGTCATCGAGCACAACCTGGGGTTGTTCTTCCTGTGGATGTTCATCTCGCTGCTCACGGTGTTCATCGTGTTCTTCGTGTCCATCTCACGGTTCGCCGAGCGCAAATTGGACCCCGTCCTCGTGAAGATGAAGCACTACGCTCCGGCCGTCAGCCGCATGACGGTGGGCCTGAGTTTCCTGGCCGGCGCGTACTACCAGGCCAGCTACGGACCTGAGTTGCCCATGGCTCCCGCATTCGGCGCTTACACGCCGGTCGCGGTGGGCGTGCTGGCATTCATCGGCGTGCTCATCATCGCCGGACTGTGGACGCGCTTCGCCGCCGCGGTCGCGTTCTGCTTCTACTTCTACGCGGTCTACAGAAACGGCGCGTACATGCTCACGTACACCAACTACCTGGGCGAATTGATCGTGCTGCTGCTCATTGGAGGACACAAACTCACCGTCAGCGGCGCACCGCACCCCCGCATGGAGGCACTCAGTGAAAAACTGAAGCCCTACAGCTTCTTCATCCTGCGCGTGTTCTTCGGCATCGCGCTCATTTACACGTCCATGTACGCCAAGTTTCAGCACAGCACGCTGGCGTTCGACGTGGTGGAGAAATACCACATGACGAGTTTCTTCCCGTTCGAGGCGCACTTCTTCGTGCTGGGCGCCGGCATCATCGAAATCGTCATCGGTATGTTCTTCGTGCTGGGAATCGAAATCCGCTTCACCGCGCTGTTCTTCCTGTTCTGGCTCACCTCGTCGCTGATTTTCTTCGGCGAGAGCGTGTGGCCGCACATCGTGCTGATGGGCATTCCGGTGGCGTTGCTCATGCACGGCTACGACAAATTCTCGCTGGAAGGCCGCTTCTTTAAAGTCGGCGACCGCGAGCCGGTTCTCTAACCATCATGGCATTCCCCGTCGAACTGCCGCCGCCGCTCCTGACTCTCGCGCAGGAACTGGGTTTGCGCACCGAGGACGTGGAGGAGGCGTTCGTGCGCGGCTCGGGCAAGGGCGGCCAGAAAATGAACAAGACCTCCAGCACCGTGCAACTGCGCCACCGCCCGACGGGTTTGGAAGTGCGGGTGCAGTTCCACCGCGAGCAGAGCCGCAACCGTTTGAGCGCCTGGAAATTGCTGATCCTGAAATTGGAGGAGCGGGTGAAGGGCAAAGATTCCAAGCGCCAGCAGGAAGTGTTCAAGCTGCGCAAACAGAAGCAGCGCCGCTCGCGTAAAGCCAAAAACAAGATGCTGAAGGCAAAGCACCACCGGAGCGATATCAAAGCCAATCGGAGATCGGCGGACTAACTACGTCAGGACTCCCAGGGCTCCGACGAGTGTCGTTCTTTGGAGTCTTTGGCGTCCCGGGAGTCATGGGAATCCGCCGCTACTTGGGATTTCGGAGATACTTCTCAATATTCTCGAGGTGTCCCTCGTACGTTTCCGAGCAATGGATCTGCCGATTGTTGTCGTGCAGGTAAAAAAGGCATTTGGTATCGGCCGGGTGCAGCACCGCCTCGATGGCGTCCAGGCCGGGGTTGGAGATGGGCGACGGCGGCAAGCCCTTATACATGTAGGTGTTATACGGCGAATCGATCTTCTTCACTGCGATGTCGATGGGCGCCCAGGAACCAGAGCCGGTGTCGCCGCGCAGGTATTGCAGCGTGGCATCGATTTCCAGCGGCATGTTGATGAGCAACCGGTTCCACAGCACGCCGGCAATCACCGGCATGTCGGCTTGGCCGCCGGCCTCGCGCTGGATAATGGACGCCATTTTGATGGCCTTGTCGTACTTGATGTTCGCGTCGCGCAAACTCGTGACGTACGGCGCGAAGTTGTCGTTGAAGCGGTTGATGAAGCGCTTGGTGACGGCCACCACATCTTCGTCGGCCGGAATGAGATACGTGTCCGGGAAATAAAAACCGTCGGTCAGGTCGTAGGGCGTGTCGGTGGCGACGTGCAGGAAGGCCTCGCGCTTGGCATCATCCCAACCCAGGTCCCGCTGCAGACGCAATGCGACCTGCTCCTTGCGGAAGCCCTCCGGGATGACGACCCATTTGAGCGCGGGCGGCGAGGTGAGGATGCCCGCGATCTGCCACGAGGTCATGGACGGATCGATGACATACCCGCCGGGCTGGATCCGCCAATAACCGCCATGCAGCCACAGCGGGATATCGAAGAGCCAGCGCCCCTGCATGGATTCGGCCTGCAGCAACTTGTCGCGGATATCGAACATGCCGGCCGTGCGGCTGACGGTGAAGATCGTTTTCTCAGACTGCTTGAACGTACCGCCGTGCAGCACGACCAACAAGAGCACCAATATGGCGACCCCGATCCACAGTCGCCGGCGATGCTTCTTCGGAGTCCGCATAGGGTA
>DAORHV010000198.1:0-2428 GCA_035438175.1 Candidatus Peribacteria bacterium | reverse complement strand
CGCCAGGCCGAGACCGAGTCCTTCGCGGCGCTTGGTGCGTGATTTGTCTTCCTGGAAGAAGCGGTCGAACACGTGCGGCAACGACTCGGGCGCGATGCCTTTCCCGGTGTCGCGGACGGACAGCGAGACAGGCGTGAGGTCCACGTAAATTGCGCCGTTGGGTACGTTGAATTTGATCGCGTTGGTGATGAGGTTGCCGATGACCTGCTTCAGCAAGGTCGGGTCGCCTTTCACGCTCACGCCGGGAGCCACGTTCGTTTCCAGCGTCAGGCCTTTCTCCTGCACGGCCGTCCGCTGGCGCGCGGCGCATTCCTCCACCAGTGCCGACAAATCGAGTGTTTCGGTCTCCAGCAGGAAGGAGTCCAGACGCGCGAGTTCGAGCAGGCGCTCGACCAAAGCGGCCACCTCCTTTAAGTCGCGCTTGGCGGCGCGTACGTTCTCCGGATAGTCGTTGGTGGCCAGCGCCAGATCGAGCGAGGTGCTGACGGCGGTGATGGGCGTACGCAGCTCGTGGCTGGCATCCTGCGTGAATTGCTCCAGGCGCTCGACCATGGTCTCGGCGGGTTTCAGGCTGCTGCGCGCGAACATCAGGCCCACGCCGTACGTAAGCACCGAAATGCCGGCGCTGGTGAACAGGAACAGCACGATGCGGAACAGCAGGTCGTTCGGGGGTGCACGGTCGGCGACCTGGATGTACCCGATGATCTGGCCGTCCTGGTGTACGGCGGTGGTGAGGATGTCGTAGGGCTCGTCGCCGATGACATGGGTGGAAATTTCATCATCGGCATCGAAGTCCAGGTCCTCGTACAGCGCTCCGCTGACCAGCGTTTCGCCGCTGGCATCCAGGATGCGGATGCGGTCGCGCTGGAACGACGGCAGCGTGAGCGGCGCTCCGAAGCCCTGCGGGCGGTTGACGAGCGGGCGGAGCATCTGGTCCAAATGGCGGTGGCGCTGCTCGTTGCGGTTCGCCACGTCCCCCGCCAGGAAGATGCCGCCGGTGACGATGAGCAACGCGAACACGAACCCGGTGAATTGCAGGGCGAGCTGGTGGCTGATGCGCTTGAAGATCACTTACTCGGTGGGAATGAGGTAGCCGCGGTTGGGCACGGTCTGGATGGCGTCCTTGCCGATCTTACGCCGCAGGAAGGCCACGTGGACATCCACCGTGTTGGAAAACATTAGTTCATCGGCATGGCCCCACACGTGCTCCAGCAGGCGCGGGCGCTCCTGCACGATGCCTTTGTTGCGCATGAGATACTCGAGCAGCGCGTATTCCTTGGGCGACAGCGCGATCTTCTTGCCGGCCTTGGTGAGCTGCTGGGCGTTGGTGTCCAGCGCGAGCTTACCGGCCGTGAGCACCGGCGATTTCTCGGGCGTCTGACGCCGGAGCAGCGCTTTCACGCGGGCGAGCAACACGTCCAAATCGAACGGCTTGGCCAGGTAATCGTCGGCGCCGAGGTTCAGCCCCTTCACCATTTCGGTCTGCTTGCTGCGGGCGGTGAGCATGAGGATCGGCATCTTCTTGCCGCTCTCGCGCAGCATGGAGCACAGCATGTAACCGTCCATGCCCGGCAGGTTGATGTCCAGAATCAGCAGATCCACTTCCTGCGTCATGGCTTTCTCCAGACCGTCGTTACCGTCGTGGGCGACGGTGACGATGTACTGCTGCAGCTCCAGGAACGTTTTGATGTTCTTGGCGACGGTTTCGTGGTCTTCGACGAGCAGGATGCGCATGCGGAGAAATGGAGAATACCTCCTTACGATAGGCTCCGGATATTAAAGCGGCATTAACATGCGTTCTGCATGTGCCTGCGGAGACCTGATTATTGACTTATAAATAAATTTAATTGTAATATCATTTTGTGAACGGAGCGTTCGCATGTTCTTTTCCAGCACCCACTCTACGAAATCCGCAATCAGCCGGTTGTGAACTTCGTGGAGTGGATACACTCCTTTTGTGACAAGTGTTTCTCGTTCGAGAAGGCAGTGAGGTATGGAAGTCGTTCAGAACGGCTCCCGCGTGCAACCCGTTGGCCGGGACTACCATGTCCAGGCCGGGGCCCCCGTCACATTCACTTGGCCGAAATGGCTTTCGCTGTACGTGCAGATCACGCAGCACGACCAAGTCGTCCACTCGGGCCCAGGCCCGTGGACCCCAGGCAGCGGGAGCTACGAGCTGGCGGTGCGCGACGTGCCGCTCCAAACAACCGAGCATTACACAATCCTGGCAAGCTGACGAGGAGGCGCTGGAAAGGACCGAGGCCTGGGCATTGCGCCCGGGCCTCTTCCTCTGCCTGGAAACAGCAGATACCCATGCTAGAATCGCCGGCATGCACCACCTCTCCCGCACGAAAAACATCATTGCTTGGACGCCGGCCATTCTGGTCTGCGCGTTCCTGATCGTGGTCTCGGCCGCGCCGAAGTTATT
>DAORHV010000197.1:0-2453 GCA_035438175.1 Candidatus Peribacteria bacterium | reverse complement strand
GCGCGTGGGCAAGAACCGCCTGGAACTGGTGCTGGAGAAGGAGGCCGAACTCGCCAAGGCTAAACAGAGCATTGGGGTAGCCGATAGTTCGGTGCAGCCGGCCGGCCGCATCGTCAGCGTGCCCATCGCGCACGTCGGCGAGGTGAAGCGCATCCTGGATCTGCCCGAGCAGGCGAACATCGCGGTCGAAAGCCTGTCCTTCCATAAGCCCACCCTGGACGACGTATTCCTCAAACTCACCGGCCGCCCGCAAGAGGAGGCAGCCGTTCCCACCGCCAAATGAGCGTCACCATCGCTAAACATTCATCGGCGTACTGGTTCCTCAGCGACTGCTGGGTGCTCATCGTGCGCAGCTTAAAGCACATCTTCAAGAACGTGGACCAGTTGCTGTCGCTGGTCATGCAGCCGATCATGTTCATGCTGCTATTCCGCTACGTGTTCGGCGGAGCCATTAATACCGGCGGCGTGAGCTACGTAAACTACCTGATGGCCGGCATCATCGTGCAGACCGCCGCGTTCGGCGCCAGCACCACCGCCATGAACGTCGCACTGGACCTGAAGCGCGGCATCGTCGACCGCTTCCGGTCGCTGCCCATGGCCAACTCCACCGTGCTCATCGGCCACGTGACCGCCGACTTGGTAAGAAACGTCATCTCCACCGTCGTCATCATTCTGGTCGGCTTACTGGTCGGTTTCCGCCCGACCGCGTCGCTCTTCGAATGGACCGAGGCCGTCGGCATGCTGCTCTTGTTCACGTTCGCCATCTCGTGGATGTCGGCGGTGCTGGGACTGCTCACGCGCACGGTCGAGGCCGTGCAGTGGATCAGCTTCATGGTCATCTTCCCGCTGACGTTTGCTTCCAGCGCGTTCGTGCCGACCACCGGCATGCCCACCCCATTGCGGTTGTTCGCCGAAAACCAGCCCGTCACGCATACCATCGAGGCGCTGCGCGGCTTCATGGTCGGCACGCCGATCGGGAGCCACGCCTGGGCCGCCGTGATCTGGTGGGCGGTCATCACCGTTATTTCCATTCCGCTGTGCGGCTGGCTGTTCCGGCGGTATTCGCGCTAAGGCAGTTTGCTGAAGAACTTGAGCGTGAATCCGCCCGGGTCTTTGATCGAAAAATTGCGGTGCTTCCACGGACGGTCGGCAATCGGCTCGGCGATTTGCACGGTGCTGGAGAGCCGCTCCCACAGCTCGTTCACGTCTGCGACTTCGATGTACGTGTACGACCCCAGAATCACCGGTGCATCGGTGGCCTCCAAAATTTCCAGCTGCGTTCCGTTCAGGTCGTAGACCACGCCGCGGTTGTGTTCCTCCGGCGCATCCCATTCGTCCAGAACTCGGAGTCCAAGCGTGCGCTCGTAGAACATCCGCATCTTCTCGTACACGGTCGTCATGAAGACGATCCGGACTTCGTCTTTGAACTGCGGCGGGGGAGGAGTGGCGGGCATGGAATTACTTTAGAACTATAATAATTCCATCGCAACGACGCAGGCGGCAATCCTGGACCGCACATTGACAAGCGTGATTGCCGAAGCCAAAAACGGCCGCTCCGACCTCAAGCGCAAAATAATTGACTAAAAAGGGAAATGCAGTATTTTACGGCGTCTTTTTCCGCCGCCCATGAAGCCGCTTCTGACCATCGATGAGCCCTACCGCGCGGGGAACGTCGTCCTGCGCGACAAAACGAGCAAGGAATTTACTCCCGCCTGCCCGACCAAATTCGGAGCGGTGGAAGCCGTACCCGAGTTCGCCGCCCGCTGGGCCGCGGACGCCGCCAAGGTGTTCGGCAACGACCGCGTGCTCACCGGCACCGTGAACGCGTCGGGTGCCTGTCCGATCGGCGCCAAGGCGCTGTGCGGTCAGTACTGTTTCGCGCATCGCGCGTGGTCCGCCAATGTGTCGCCGCGCCGCGATGTGGATGCCAAGTACCTCACGGATGCCAAGCGCTTGCAGGAGCTCGGGTTGGAAATCGGCATTTTCCTGTCGTACGACACCGAGCCGTTCCCGGGCGGCATCATTTCGGAAATCTCCGCCAAATTGCTGCGCGTCATGCGCGACCATCCGCCGGCCGCGCTGCTCATTCACAGCCACGCCGCGCATGTGGGACACCCCAAGATCGCGCCGCTCATCCGCGACGTGTCGCAGGCCACCGAGCTCATCGTGGGCATCGGGTTCGAGACGAACGTGGACGACGTGGGCCGGAACAATCCGCACTACGAGCCGGTCGCCGAGCGCGTTGCCGCCCTGGAGCGCCTGGCGGCCATGGGCGTAAAAACCCAGGCATCCACCACGCCGCTGCTGGGGTACCGGGATTACGCCGGATTCGTGCGCAATTTCTACAATGCCGGCGTTCACCGCATCATGGTCGGCGAGCTGCGCAAGGAATTCACCGGCGGCGGCACCGCCAAGGCCAACGGCGTGCACGACCTCGGGTTACCGGTTCCCAC
>DAORHV010000196.1:0-2463 GCA_035438175.1 Candidatus Peribacteria bacterium | reverse complement strand
GGCGTTCTTGTAACCGCTGACGACGCCGGCCGTCACGGCCGTTTCCAGGTCTGCGGCGTACCACGCGTCGGACGGAACGTCATTGAAGACCATGACCTGGCCTCCGACCGTCACCGACAACGGCGCGGCGATGGCGAGCGCCAGCGAGGGCATGAGCAAAAACGAGGAAGTCGCGAGCGCGAGAAAACGACGCATGCAGGAATTGGGGAAGAATGGACACCACCGTAGCAGAAGGGCTGCCCGCATTCCAACGTGCGGACGCTTCCCGCAGCCTGCGAATTCCGCGATAAAGACGGTCCCGGCACCATGAAACCCTGGACAACGGTTGTAAAGTTCGATACACTCCTTCGGCTATGTTTTAGTGCTAAAACATTCTTCTTTTCTCGTTTTTCTCATGGATTTCATCAAGGTCAAAGGCGCGCGGATGCATAATTTGAAAAACGTGGACGTGGATATCCCCCGCAACAAGCTCACGGTCATCACCGGACTGTCGGGTTCCGGCAAATCGAGCCTCGCGTTCGACACCATTTTCGCCGAGGGTCAGCGCCGCTACGCCGAGTCGCTCTCCGCCTACGCCCGCCAGTTCATCTCGCAGATGGAGAAGCCGGAAGTGGACAGCATCGAAGGACTCAGTCCGGCCATTTCGATCGATCAGAAGACCGCCGCCAGGAACCCGCGTTCCACCGTGGGCACCGTGACCGAAATCTACGACTACATGCGTCTGCTGTGGGCCAAGGTCGGCAAGGTGCACTGCCCCATCACCGGCAAGCTGCTCACCAAGCAGTCGTCCACCCAGATCGTGGACCTCATCACCAAGATGCCCGACGGCCGCAAAGTATTCCTGCTCGCGCCGCAGGTGCTGGGACGCAAGGGCGCCCACCAGAAAATCATCGATACCATCAAGCGCGAAGGCTTCGTGCGCATGCGCATCGACGGCCAGATCGTCACCACCGACGAAGAGCTGGTGCTGGACCCCAAGAAATCGCACGACATCGAGATCGTGGTCGACCGTCTGATCATCCGCGATTTCGCCCCGGTCATGGAAAAGCTCTCCGACGGCACCGAAGTGGAGCAGCCCAACCCCAACCGCGTCCGCCTGGCCGACTCGGTGGAACTGGCGCTCAAGAAAGGAGAAGGAATGCTGTTCGTGATGGACGCCGACACCAACGAGGTCGTGAAATTCAGCGACCGCTTCGTGAACCCCGACTATCCCGAGATGAGTATCCCGGCCATCGAGCCGCGCAGCTTCTCGTTCAACTCGCCGCATGGCGCGTGCGAGACCTGCCACGGCATCGGCAGCATTTTGCAGGTGGACAAAGGCTCCATCGTCCCCAACCAGGACCTGACGCTGAACGAAGGCGCCATCCATCCGTGGGCCACCTCGGCCGGCCGCATGAGCTTCATGATGCAGGCGCTGGAGGCGCTGGCCAAGAAGCAGAAGTTCTCGCTCGACACCCCGTGGAAGAAACTGACGCCGGAGGTGCAGCAGATCGTGCTGTACGGCCACCCCGACAAACTGGACGTGGAATTCACCAGCGAGAAGTTCGAGGGCCAGTACCAGACCGTGTACGAAGGCGTGATCCCGAACCTGGAGCGCCGCCACCGCGAGACCGAGAGCGCCTACACCCGCAGCCAGATCGAGGGCTACATGTTCGAACTCCCCTGTCCGGACTGCAAAGGCAAGCGCCTGAAGAAGGAGATCCTGGGCGTGACGGTGGGCGACAAGAACATCGTGGACGCCACGTCCATGAGCATCAGCGCCGCCAAGAAGTTCTTCACGTCGCTGGTTCCGCCCAAGGGCAAGGCCGAGAAAGCCGATCCGCACGCGTTGTCCGAGTACGAATACACCATCGTGCGCAAAGTCATCACCGAAATCGTGGCGCGCCTCACCTTCCTGGAGAACGTGGGACTCAAGTACCTCACGCTCAACCGCAGCGCCGCCACCCTGTCCGGCGGCGAAGCCCAGCGCATCCGTCTGGCCACCCAGATCGGTTCGGCTCTGCAGGGCGTGCTCTACGTGCTGGACGAACCGTCAATCGGCCTCCATCAGCGCGACAACAGCAAACTGATCGCCACCATGAACAACCTGCGCGACATCGGCAACACGGTCATCGTGGTCGAGCACGACCAGGAGACCATCGAGGCGGCCGACTACCTGCTGGAAATCGGTCCCGGCGCCGGCAAGCACGGCGGCACCATCATCGCGCAGGGCACTCCCGCCGAACTGATTAAAGTCCCCGAATCCGTTACGGGCCAGTACCTGAGCGGCAAGAAGAAGATCGTGGTCCCCGACAAGCGCCGCAAGGGAAACGGCAAGGTCGTGAAGGTCGTCGACGCGCACCACCACAACCTCCAGCACGTGAGCGTGGAGCTGCCGTTGGGCTGCTTCATCGGCATCACGGGAGTCTCGGGTTCCGGCAAATCCAGCTTGATCCACGGCATCCTGGCGCCCGAACTGCAGCG
>DAORHV010000195.1:0-2464 GCA_035438175.1 Candidatus Peribacteria bacterium | reverse complement strand
AGAATGCCGAACTGGATACCGTGGACCGAGGAAGCCGAAGATTCCGATGAACTGCTGGCGACTGGCCGCATGTCTTGCGCTTGCTCGACCGGCTGCGAGGCGCAAGCGGCAATCAGCAGAGAGAAGCCCAGGACGGCGAAACGGCTATGATTGAGGAAAGCATGAGGCATGTGCGCATTGAATCAGAATTCAGCGCATTTGTCTTGGCTCACGGCGAAGACAAGGTGCGAGCCCCGAAAGAGAGCGTCACACAACCCTGTCTCTTTTTGCGCATACAACGGTGAAAGCCGAATACCAGTATTTTACATTATTAATAAATTATTGTATAATGTTATAAATTACCCAAAACAGACATGAACAAGCCCAATGGCGTCCCAAGCGGCGGAATCGACGGAATGATTCAGGGTGGCAGCAGCCTCGATGCCGGACGCACCGCCCGCGAGGAAGTGGTGAACGTAGATATCGGCGTGGTCGGCGACGCGGTGAACGCCGTGAAGGACAAAATCGACGATGCCACCGGCCTGCTGGAGCTGGTCAGCCAAACTCCTCCCGCTGACTTTTTGGGGGTCATTGATGGCACGCAGTACGAAGCTCCGCCGGTGAACGCTCCGGCCAGCATCGACGCACAGAAAATCTAGTCTTGGCACTTGGTATTCGTAAATGCCGCGGAGTATACTGAGGACGTTCCTGTTTTCTTCTCTCTCCAAGCATGTCGCAGCAAGTCACCGATAAGGATTTCGACGCCGTGGTTCTCAAGTCTCCCCTGCCCGTGCTGGTGGACTTCTGGGCTCCGTGGTGCGGTCCGTGCAAGACCATGCTTCCGGTGATGGACGAGCTGTCCAAGGAATACGAGGGCAAGCTGACCATCGTGAAGATGAACGTGGACGAGAACACCGAGATCCCGACCAAGTACGGCGTCATGAGCATCCCCATGTTCCTGATCGTCAACAAAGGCGAGGTCGTCGAATCGTTCGTCGGCTCCAAGCCGAAGGAAGACGTGGTCGCCAAGCTGGCGGCCGTGCTCCCGAAATAGCATGCAATACGTCGTCGGCATCATCGGCCTCATCTTCGGATGCTGCATCGTGAAATGGCGCGAGGCCGTTGCCAACGAATTCGGCGATCCGGACTGGGCCAACAAGGTCGGCGGCATGTACAACGTGGTGATCATCGTCGGTATCTTCATTTGTTTCTGGAGCCTGGCCTACATGACCGGCACCATTAACTTCCTGTTCGCGCCGATCCTGAACATCCTGCCCATCCACCGCCCGCCGGACACCGGCGGCGGCATCCCGTTGGATTATTAAGAGAAATTGAGCTGCGGTCTTTTTTGACGTATGATCTTGGCAGTGGGGCTGTAGCTCAGTTGCCTAGTCCCGCGAAGCGGGACGTCTTATACCAAGACGCCGCGCGCTCCCTGTTCTTTTGTTAGCATGCGTAGACCGTGGGGCTGTAGCTCAGTTGGTAGAGCGCCTGCTTTGCAAGCAGGATGTCAGGAGTTCGACTCTCCTCAGCTCCACCACACTTCATTCGCTGATGCGAACTTCGCGTGGCGGGCCAAGACAAAGAAAACCACCGGACGTCATGGAGGCCCGGATTTGCGATACACTCCTCCCATGGATACCAACGCGATCGCCGCCCAGCTGCGTTGCCCTTCCGGCGACGCAGGCAAAGAAACCGGCCTGCGCATGGCCGAAATGAACCAGGAAGCCAACACGTGGGCATTATCGCTCTTGGACGTGGAAGACACCGATGCGGTGCTGGAGATCGGCTTCGGACCGGGTACGGCATTGGCGGAGATTTCCAAGCACACCACCGGGCAGGTGGCGGGCATCGAGTTGTCTCCCGCCATGCTAGCCATGGCCCAGGAACGCAACGCCGAAGCCATCCGCATGGGCAAGATGACGCTGACGCAGGGCGATGCCGCGCAGCTTCCATACGACGACGACACGTTCGACAAAGCCCTGTGTGTGAACGTCATCTATTTCTGGGAAAACCCCCTTCGGTGTCTGCAGGAAATCCACCGCGTGCTGAAAGACGACGGGTTCCTGGTGCTCTCATTCTTGGGCGAAGAGAACTGGCTGCCGGGACTGAAGGAGTCGGGGCTCTTCCGCGCGTTCACGGCAGAGGACGCCGAAGCGTTGCTGCAGGAAGCCGGGTTCACCGGCATCGGCATCCGGAAACGCGACATGCAGTTCGGCGGCCGGATCGGATTGCTGGCCATGAAGTAGAAGCCTGTTGAAACCGCCCGGAAAGAAGTATAGGCTCGTTTCATATGGCTTCCACCCGCTCAATGGCCCCGTTCATCCCGGTCGGAATGATCGGCGTCGTGGCCCTCTTCGTCGTACTCGCCCGCCTGCCGGACAACAGCGCTCTGAAGGGTGCGCTCATGAACGACGGTGCCGCATCGTCGGCGGCCGTATCGGACGGTTGCGCGGTGGACGCGGTAGGAGTGACGTGCCGCTGC
>DAORHV010000194.1:0-2485 GCA_035438175.1 Candidatus Peribacteria bacterium | reverse complement strand
CGTTGCTGAAAGACACCTACTACCCGGTGCTGCCCGCGTCGGTGCGCGCCATCGGCAAATCGTCGTTCTATCCGCCGCTGGCCAAGTGGTTCCGCCGCGAGTGCGCGCCGCTGGTGGAAGCCGCTCTGGAGCATGCACGCATTCAGGAACTGTTCAACGTCGAAGAATTGCGCGCGGTGTTCAGGGCCCATAAAGACCACGTCAAATACGGCCTGCACACGCTGCAGATGATCACGCAACTGGCGGCGTGGTTCGACGAAGTGTACGACGCCTAGACGAGGAAATGTCCTTGGCTTCGTTGGATTCTGCGGAGTCCTTATTTCGGTTCACACACATACGTCGTCCCGTAGCCGAAATTCCGCAGTCCCGGCAGCCAGACCAGTTTTTCGAGCAAGCAGCCGAGCGGCAGCAGGAACGGGAAGTACGGGAAGATGACCGCGCTTCCGCCGTACTCGATGACCTTCAGGCCGCCCGCCTCCATGAGCCGTTTGCCGCGCCACGGAAAGCGCCAGATGTGGATGAGCGTCATGTCGCCCTCGTAGCCTTCGTTCACTCCTTCCTTGCCGGTGAACAGCGCTCCCAGCACGCGCAGGAATCCGTACGGCAACGCGTACAGGCTCTTGCGTGACGGCGCCCAGTATTTGTCGCCGCCCAGCAGCACCATGGCGCCGAAATCCAGGCAGGTCGGGATGGCGGTGATGACGCGGATCTTGCCGACGCGGTTCAGTTCCTTCGCCGCCCTCACGAAATCGGGGACATGTTCCAGCACATGACTGGAGACGACGTAATCGAACGATTTGTCGGGAAACGCGATGTGCTCGATATCGCCGGTGGAGAACGTAGTCTTGTCGGCCACGCCTTCGGCCTCGGCGTACGCCTTTGCGGCGGCGATGTTGGGCTCGGAGATGTCGGTGCCGATGACGGTGCAGCCTTTCTTGGCCAGCTCCACGCTCAGCACGCCTTCGCCGCATCCGGCATCCAGCACCCGTGCGCCTGCCGGAACCAAATCCACGATGGTCTGGTACTGGCTGCGGTGCGCATGGCGGCGGATCGGCGACCCCGACTGGAAGCGCTTGCTGATGATGGCGTCGTGCAGGGTGCGGTACGTTTCCTTGTTCTGCTCTGGGGTGGCGAGTGTCATGCGTGTTTGGTGAGCGGATCATACACTTCGGCCTTGGTGCGCGAGGCGATCAGGGACCAGGCGAAATTGGCGTGCGCGTGCCTGGAGGCCGCACCGGCCTTGGCGGCCGCTTCTTCCGGATGCGTGAGCACGCGGCTGACGGCGTCGGCAAGCTGCGTGATGCGCGCCGGCTCCAGCGTCCACGGCGCGTCGTAATTGCAATGTTCGTCGTCGAACAGCTTCACCAGGTATCCGCGCGATTCGTCGGCGCCCAGGAGTTCCACCAAACCGCCGACGCGGCTGGCGACCACCGGACGCTTGAGGGCCATGGCTTCGATGCACGTAAGGCTGGTGGATTCCGCGCTGCTCGGCATGGCCACCACGTGCGCGGCACGGTAGTACTCCAGCAGGCGTTTGTGGTCCACCGCACCGATGAAGTCCACGCTGCCGCGGACGCCCAGCTCGTCCGCCAGGGCTTCCAGCTGGGGCTTGATCGGCCCGTCGCCGACCAGCGTGGCGCGCAGTCCGGGGTGCTTCTTGAGCAATTCGGGCAACGCGCGGATGAGGTAATGAATGCCGGTCTTGGGCACCAGCCGGCGCACGGTCAGCACGACCGGGTTCCCCTGCGGGGGAGGCAGCGGCTGGAACACCGACGCGTCGAACCCGTTGGGGATGTGCGTGATTTTCCGGCCGAAACCCAGCTTGCGGATGTCGATGGACAAATCGTCGCTGGTGGAAATGACGCTGTCCGCGCACACCATGCTCCACCATCGCCAGAGCCGGAACAACGCCGTCTGCCACGGCCGTGAGCCTGCCTGCGGCAAAAGCCCGAGCCCGTGCTGGGTGATGACGAACGGAATGCCGCGCAGTCGAGCGACCGTGCCCGCCAGGAACGCCAAGCGGTAGCTGTAGTGGCTGTGCATGAGTTGCGCACCCTTGCTCTCCCGCCACAATGCACGGAACACCGACGGCACGGAGGCGAAGCCGGCATAGCGGACGCGGACGATTCCCGCATCGTCGGTGCTGCCGGGACCGGCGGGGTACGTAGTGAACAACCGGACCTCGAGCCCCAGTTTCTGCAATTCATCGCGGACGTAGCGTACGTGGTATTCGCCGCCTCCCAGGAGCGGCAGATACGTATCGCTGGTCATCAGAATGCGCATGCTAACGGGATGACTGAAGCAGATGATCCAAAATGCGGTCGCTGGTGTTCTCCACTGCGTAGACCGGCTTCCACCGAATGGGCGTCTCCAGGAAATCGCGGGCCTTCTCGGCAAGCTTCGGATCGTCGGGGAAGATGAGCTTGTTGCCGCCGGCATCCACGGTCTCGGGGCGTTCGGTGGTGGTGCGCAGCGTGATGCACGG
>DAORHV010000193.1:0-2487 GCA_035438175.1 Candidatus Peribacteria bacterium | reverse complement strand
GGACGATTGGGCGGATTCAATTGCGGTCTCTCGGTGAAGAAGTGGCTGCTGAAACACGAAGATGCCCCGCAGCCGCAGTAAATGGAGCCGCTGCCGCTGATCTCGGTCGTCATTCCCATCCGCAATTCGCGCGCGATGTTCGAGGCCTGTTTACAGAGCATCCGCGGGCAGGACTATCCGAGCGAGCGCATGGAGATCATCGTGCCCGACGCGCATTCCACCGACGACGGCCCGGCCATCGCCAGGCGGTTCGGCGCCACGGTGGTCGCCAATGACGGACTGATGATCGGACCCGGACGCGACGCGGGTTTCGCGGCGGCGCGCGGCGAGATCGTGGCGCTCACCGACGCCGACTGCATCGTGGATAAAGATTGGCTGCGCAACGCGGTGAAGTATTTCCAGGACCCGGCGGTGGGCGCGGTGGGCGGACCCAGCCCGGTGCCTCCCGGCCAGGGAGCCCTGGCCGAAGCGATCGGATATTTCTTCCGCCTGTCGTCCATCGTGGCCGGCGCGGCGCACGTGGAGGAGCAGGATCGCATCGAGCGCGTGCGGCACATCCCCGGCTGCAATCTGCTGTGCCGCCGGTCGGCGCTGGCCAAAATTTTCCCGCTGGCCTGGACGACGACCAGCGGCGAGGACATTCAGACCGGACGGTTGCTCTTGCAGAACGGCTACACGCTGCTGCGCGTTCCGGACGTGAAGGTCTGGCATTACAAACGCACCACCGCCAAGGCGTTCTTCTGGCAGATGCAGAGTTACGGACGCGGACGTCTGCGGCTGGGGAAAATCGACCGCCGCTGGCTGCACCCGGCCCATGTGCTGTGCGGCTTCGCGATCCCCCTGCTGATTCTGGGTGCCGCAACGTTGTGGTGGATGTCGCCGGTCGTGCTGCTGTTTGCAGCGCTGGCGGCGGCCGCGTTGCTGCATGGGTTCGCATTGTGGGCGATATCGGACGGCGCATCCGCAAACATCCTGTGGAGCGGACCGGCGGTCTTGTTCATCGGCTGCATCGGGTGGTCGCGCGGTTTCCTGGCAGAGCTGTTCCGGGGACCGCGCGTCACGCGCTGACTGCTACACTGGCCGCATGTCGACGCGAGCCGTTTCGGCGGCCCTGTTCCTGCTGGCGCTGGTGAACTGCGCGTACGTGGCGCAGATCTGGGGGGCGAACCAGGAATCACGCCTGAGCCTGATGTACGCCATGATCGTGGACCACACTCTAGACATCGATGACCGAGAAGTGCTGAACATCGACAAAGCCGAATTCAACGGACACTTCTACAGCGACAAGGCGCCGGCGGTGACGTTTTTAGCCCTGCCGGCGGGCATCGTGGGGCACCTGACGGCCAATGCGCTCCGATTGCCGGTGCTGTGGGGGGCGGGCGGCACAATCGTCACCTGGATCGCCCGGACGGGCAGCGCGGGATTGCTGGCGGCGCTCGGCACCGTGGCGATGTGGCTGCTGCTTCTGGAGACACTCGGGCGCAAAACCGCGGCCGCGGCGGCGCTGGCTCTCATGCTCGGCACGCTGCAATTGCCCTACAGCACGCAATTGTTTTCGCATGCGCTGACCATGGGATTGCTCTCCATAAGTTTGCTGCTGCTGCATGCCGCGCGGCCGGCCAAACCGAAGAATGAAACACTGAAATATGCCTGGAAGCGCCATACCATGGCGGGCACTTTGCTCTGCGGCGGAACTGTGGCGGCGGTGCTCTCACCGGCCGGCATCGGGTTCACCGTCGGCGTCACCGTCGCCATGATCGGAGCGCTGTGGTTGCTGTGCGCGGCGGTGATCCGCATGCACGGCGGAGCGCTGGCGGGCATCGACCGCGACCTGATTGCGGGGCTGGCCTGCGGGCTGGCGGTCACCGGCGAATATGTTGCGGCGGTTGCGGCGGCCGGACTCTTCGTGCTGGCGGTGCGGAACAATCCGCGGCGTGCGGTGCCGCTCGTGCTGGGTGCACTGTGTCCGCTGCTGCTGTTTGCGAAATACAACTGGCTGGCATTCGGTTCGCCGCTGTCGATCGGCTACCAGCACAACGGCTTCGCCTGGATGCAGGCGGGCGTGCTGGGATTGTCGCTGACGTTCAGCACCGACGCGCTGCAGTCGCTGCTCATCAGTCAAACGCACGGACTGTTCTTCTGGTCGCCGTTCCTGCTGCTGGCTCTGCCCGGCTACCGCCGGCTCTGGAGTCGCAGCCGTCCGCTGTTCTGGCTGTGCCTTGGCGTACCGCTGGCGACACTCATGCTGCTGTGTACCATGGGCAGCCCGTACGGCGGCGCGGCGGTCGGTCCGCGCTACCTTGCTCCGGCCATTCCGTTCCTGGTGCTGGCCGCGGCCGAAGGCCTCGCTTCTTTGCCGCGCTTCGGACGCGCGCTCATTCTCGTATCGGTGGCGCTGACGCTCATGGCCACGCTGGTCGATCCGATCGTGCAGGAATTCCAACCCAATCCGTTCGTGTATTTCTATTTGCTGCGCCTGGCCGAAGC
>DAORHV010000192.1:0-2491 GCA_035438175.1 Candidatus Peribacteria bacterium | reverse complement strand
GCGTCGTGGCCGTTGCCGGGCGCTTTGAACACCAGCAGGCGCAGCGGCAGATCGCCGCTGGGAGTCACTTTGAACGGTACGCCGACCGGCACCACCACGATATGCCCGGCGCGGATGGACGAACCGCTGCCGTCCAGCACGATGTCGCCGCGGCCGCTGATGACGTAGAAGATGCGGTTCTGATCCGGGAAGCGGTGCAGCTTCATACCCTTGGTGACGAGCATCAGCTGGCCGAGCTGGTTGCTGGCGCTCACCACCGTTTCGGTGTCGAAGCCGTCGGGCGTTTCGGTCAGCTTCTTCTGGAACACGTCCAGAATGTCGATGACGGCCGGATCGATTTCGCGGAAAGCCGACGACGAAGACGAACTCTTCACCGGCGCCGCGGATCCGGCGGCACCCGTCTGGGCCGCGCCGCTGCCACCCGCCGCCTGCTGAGCCTGCTGCTTGGCATACGCGTCGCGCTGGGCCGACGTGGGCCCGAAGACTTTACTGGCGCAACCGCCCAGCAGCGCCAGGGACGCCAAGCTCACGCCGACGGAGACGCGGGAAATGCGCATGGATTTAGCGCACCTCGTAGGTGAGCGTGACTTGCACGGTCACTTCCTGTTCGCCGCTCGGTACCGGTACCGGTGCCATGGCGTCTTTGGCCATGCCGGCTTCGGCACGCATCATCATGGGAGCGGGAGCTCCGCCCGTGTAGCCCTCGTTGAAGTTCTGCAGTTTGCCCAGACTCACACCCAGGTCGCCCGCCAGCACGACGGCCTTCTGCTTGGCTTCGTTGATGGCCATGTTGCGGGCCTGCGCACGCAGCTCTTCGGGCTTGTCGAAGCTGAACACCACGTCGCCGGCCTGGTTGGCTCCGGCGGCCGTGGCGGCCGACAGGACCTCGCCGACGTTATCCAAGTTGCGGACCTTCACGCTCAGGCTCTCGCCGGCGCCGTAGCCGCGCAGCGTCTGCTTGCCGTCGGTGTAGTCGTAGCTGGGGTTCATCCAGAAGTTCTGGGTCGTAATGTCCTTTTCCTGTACGCCGGCCTTCTTCACGGCGTCGATGATGGCGGTCATGTTGGCGGTGACGTTCTGGATGGCGGCCTTGGCGTTCGGTTCGCGGTCGACCGTGACGCCGAAGCTGAGCGTGGCGATGTCCGGCACCGCCGAGACGTGCGCGTCGGCCGAGACCGAGATGGTCGCCATATTCTGGGTTTTGGTCGCCAGATGCTGGCCGGCCAGGTAAAAACCGCCGCCGATGACAACGGCGAGGATCAAGGCCCAGGAGGCTGGGCGGGTGGTGGTGGATTCGTTCATGCCAAGCAGTGTATCGGAATCACCGCAAAAAACATGCTGCTTCGTCAGTAACCGACTTACAAATCAAGCTTGATGCGGCCGGTCTCGGCCACACCGTAGCGGGCATATCCTTCGCGCTCCAGCTTGCGGGCGAAGTCGGGCCCGCCGCTTTCCACCAGGCGTCCCTGCACCATGACGTGCACGCGGTCGGGGACGATGTAGTCCAGAATGCGCGCGTAGTGCGTGACGATCAGCGCCGAGAAGTCCTTGGAGCGCAGGCGGTTCACGCCGTCGGAGACGATGCGCAAGGCGTCCACGTCCAGGCCGGAGTCGGTCTCGTCCAGCAGCGCGAGTTTGGGCTTCAGAACGTTCAGCTGGAGGATCTCGGCTTTCTTCTTCTCACCGCCGGAAAAGCCCTGGTTCAAGCTGCGCTCGGCGAAGGCGGGGTCCATGTGCAGTTCGCGCATCACGCCCTGCAGCAGATCGCGGAATTTGATCGGCGACATGCGTTTGTGCTTGGGGTCGCGGGCGCGCATCTGCGATTCGTACGCGGCCAGCAGAAAGTTGCGGAGCGTGACGCCGGCGATTTCCTTGGGGTACTGGAACGCCAGAAACAACCCTTTGCAGGCGCGCTGGTCGGCCGACAACTCGGCGAGCGTCTCCCCGAGCAGGGTGGCTTTGCCGGACGCCTCGTACTTCGGGTGGCCCATCAGCGCGTTCACCAACGTGGATTTTCCCGAACCGTTGGGACCCATGATGGCGTGCACCTCGCCCGGCCTGATCTCCAGATCGAGACCGCGCACGATTTCCTTCCCGTCGATGGAGACGCGGAAATCATCGAGCGAAAGCAGTCCGGTGTTTTTGGCGGTGCGTTTGGTCGGCATGGCTTTCCCGCATACTACGCGGTTTGGAGAGTTTCCGGAACTGCCCCGCCGCCGGCGTCTGCTACACTCGGTTCGTCCTCCTTATTTCCTGCGCATGAACGCGCGATCGTTCGATCCGACGACCATAGGCCCGCCCGAACCGTTGTTCGGATTATCCACCGTGGCCGAAGGTCTAACGCTCTTCCGCTACGCCAAACAAAGCCGTAAATCCATCATCGAAGTCGGTGCGTACTGCGGCTACAGCACGCTGTTTTTGGCCTACGGCATCCGCAACCGCCCGCCCGAATTCCAACGCGACGTGCAGTTGTACGCCGTCGATTCGTTCC
>DAORHV010000191.1:0-2556 GCA_035438175.1 Candidatus Peribacteria bacterium | reverse complement strand
GCTCGACTTCCTGAAAGAGGAATATCCGGAGCTCCAGCCGGTGCACCGCCTGGACTTCGAGACCTCCGGTGTCCTGATTTTCGCGCGTACACCCCAGGTGTTGGAGAAGATCCTGTCCTCCCGGTTCGCCGGATGGGTGAAAACCTATCGTGCGCTGATCATCGGGCGTCCGGCCCAGCCCAAGGGCAGCATCGACATTCCGCTGACCGCCCGCAGCGGGAAGGGGACCGTGCAGGTATCCACCAAGTACTCGGTACTCAACTCGTTCGGCCCGGTCGGGTACGTGGAGGCCGTCATCGAACGCGGCCAGTTCCACCAGATCCGCCGCCACTTCGCCGCCATCCAGCATCCGTTGGTGCTGGACGACGAGCACGGCGACAAGAAATTCAACAAACTGTTCTCCAAGACGTTCGAGTACCGCCGCTTCTTCCTGCATGCCATCTCGGTGGACTTCCCGCATCCGGTCACCGGTACCATGACGCGCATCGAGGCGCCGCTTCCACGGCAATTCAACGACGTGCTGGAGAAGATGAAGCAGCGCGTGGAGGAGATGAAGCGCCCGCCCGCCCCGCCGAAGAAAGGAAGCGTGCGGCCAATGCAGAAAAAGCGCCGCTGACACGTGACGCCGATCCTGTAGAGCAGGGGAGCCGGGCGATGCTACACTCCCCGCATGCGCGTCCTCTCTGGAATCCAACCGTCGGGCATCGCCCACCTGGGAAACTATTTCGGCTACATCAAACCCAACGTCGAATTGCAGAAAGAAGGGGACGTCACGCTCATGATCGCCGACCTGCACGCGCTCACCACCGTGAACGACCCGGCCGTGCTGCAGAAGTGCCGCATGGACGTGGCCACCGACCTGCTGGCGTGCGGCTTCCAGGGAACGCTGTTCTTCCAGTCCGAAGTTCTGGCCCATACCGAGTTGTCGTGGGTCCTGTCGTGCGTGACGCCCATGGGTCTGCTGGAGCGCGCGGTCAGTTACAAAGACAAAGTGCAGCAGGGGCTCGAATCCAACGTGGGATTATTCACGTATCCGGTGCTCCAGGCCGCCGACATCCTCTTGTACCAGGCCGACACGGTGCCGGTGGGCAAGGACCAGAAGCAGCACATTGAAATGGCGCGCGACATCGCCCAGAAATTCAACGCCCGCTACGGTGCCGACTTCTTCGTACTGCCCGAGCCCAAGATCCGCGAGGACGTGGCGGTGGTGCCCGGCGTGGACGGCCGCAAGATGAGCAAGAGCTACGGCAACACCGTGCCCATTTTCGGCGACGAGAAAGCCATCCAGAAAGCCATCATGGGCATCAAGACCGATTCCAAAGGCGTGGAGGAGCCCAAAGATCCGGAGACCTGCATCCCGTTCCAGATCCACAAGCTGTTCCTGGACGCCGCCGGCATCAAGGCGCTGGCCGACAAGTACAAGGCCGGAGGCATGGGGTACGGCGACGCCAAGAAGATGCTGGTCGCCGCCTACATGGACCACTTCGGCGCCATGCGCAAGAAGCGCGCCGAGCTGGAGGCCGACCCCAAAGCCGTTCGTGCGGCCCTCGACAAGGGCGCCGAGCATGCCCGCGCCGTCGCGAACAAAACGTTGGACGCGGCTTTCAGGGCCGTCGGGCTCCGCTAGCAGATTGAAAAAACCCTCAAAAAGGAGTATACTTTCTTTGACATACCAACACCCATCATGCGCAGGAAAAAGAAGGCGATTCATCTGTCGATCATCCAGCCCATGCTGGCATCGGTCCTGATGGCCACGTCCATCCCGCTCGTCACACTCGCCGCCACCCGCAGCGACGCCGATCTGGGCGGGGATTCTCCCACATTCCAGAATTACCAGCCCAAGGCCGGCCAGACCGGACTGTTCGATGCGGTCGAATTCCGCAAGGCCCACCGCATGCGCTACGACGTCTCGTCCAGCGCCCCCGCGTCGTCGTCCCGCTCGTCGGTGTCGTCCTCGCTGCCGCCGTGCGCCGCGCCGGAGGCATCTTCGACCGAGGACTCGGATTCGTCCGTCTCGTCGTCGGCCGCCATGCTCCGCTACGACGACCTGACCAGCAACGAGAAGAACGAACTGCGCAAACAAATCCGCATCGGCGGCTGCCCGTACGACGTGCTGCCCGGCTACCGCCAACTGTGCGAGCTGATGCTCAAGCAGCACCAGGCCATCCACCCGGCCGCCGTGCTCACTCCGCTCCGCAACCCGGACCAGGAGGAGTTCAACGAGAACCGGTAAGAGTCCTATTTCCGTCATCCAAAACGACAACGGAACGTCCGTTGTCGTTTTCGTAATCGCCCATGCTGTACCATGCGCGCATGCAGACCGCTGCGGCACCGGCAGGCTGGAAATCGTGGATCGCGCCGGTCGCCATCGTGCTGGCCGTGTTCGCGATCCAGCTGAAGACCATGGACGCCTACGGCGCCACCTGGGACGAGCCGCTGCACCGCAACCGGGCCAAGCAGTTCGTGCTGTATTGGCAGACGCACGACCAGCAGTACCTCACGAACATGCCGGGCAAAGGCATGTACTACGGCCCCGGATACTTCGTCGCCAACTAC
>DAORHV010000190.1:0-2556 GCA_035438175.1 Candidatus Peribacteria bacterium | reverse complement strand
ATTGCATCGAGTCGCTTACCGTCAACGGAGAGAACGTGCCGGAGGCAGCCTTCTGCGGCGACGCGCACGTGGTGGATTTCGCCGCGTTCCTGAAGTCCGACCGCCGCAACGTGCTGGTGGCGAACATTAAGAACAACGGCGGTCCGGTCGGACTGATCATCGGTCCCGGCAAACTGAGCCTGCTGCCGTTCAGCATGGTCTCGGCGGTGCTCATTACGCTCGGCATGGTGCTCGCCAGCACCTGGAACCTGGTCAGCATTTGCATCGGACTGCGCCGCAAGCACGGGCATCCGGCCGCCATCCGCGCCGACGTGCGCGGCAAGACCGGCCAGCTGCTGCGGCTGCCGCTCCTGGAAACGCTGGTCCCGGCATAGTCGCCCTTGGGGGTCCGCGTGCTATCATGCGGCCGCTTTCGCATGCCAGACATCACGTTCAAGGACCGGCCCGCGTTCGACGCCATTGCCAAAAGCGGCGTGCGCAACGTGCACCTTATTCTCATCGCCACCAAGCCCGACATCATCAAGCAGGTGCCGCTGTATAAGGAGCTGCAGAAGCGCGGACATTGCGTGCTGCTGGGGCACACCGGCCAGCACTACGACCAGAACCTCAGCGGCGGCATGCTCGCCGAATTCGGTGTGGAGCCCGACTTCAACCTGAACGTGCGCGGCGCCATGCACGAGGTGGTCAGCCAGATCATCGGACGCCTGGGCGACGTGATCGGCGAACTGAAGGCGGCCGGCAAGATCGTGATTCCCTACGTCCACGGCGACACCACCACCGCCATGGCGGCGTCCAACGCCGGCTACTGCCACGGCTTCGCTTCGGTGCACGTGGAGGCCGGCATCCGCACGCTCACGCCCGATTACGCCGCGTTCTTCGGCAAGAAAGGCGTGCGCGACGACATCGACGTCGGTGCCTGGCGCGAGTTCCTGCTGGAGCGCAAGCACTGGCAGCGCGGCAGCCAGGAGCCGTATCCCGAGCAATTCAACACGCGCTGCAGCGAAGCGGCCACCGGCATCCACCTGGCGCCGGTGAACCTGGACCGCGAATTCATGCTGAGCGAAGGCTACTGCGACGACCGCATCTTCGTGGTCGGCAACTCGGTGGTCGACGCCACCAACGACGCGCTCAAACGCGCGAAGGATTCCACCATCTTCGACCGTTACCCGCTGCTGAAGGACGGCGACTTCGTGCGATTCTGCATCCACCGCCGCGAGAACTGTTTCTCGGAAGCGCGCTTCCGCGCCATCTACGGCGCCATGGTCGATCTCATCAAGAAGGGGAGGAAGGTTCTGCTCATCAGCATGATCCAGACCAACGCCGCGCTGGAACGCTACAACCTGAAAGCCGATTTGGAAGCGCTGACCAAGAGCCATCCCAACTTCATCCTGTCGCCGGTATGGGCCGAATACGGCGACGTGGTGGCGGCCATGAGCAAGGCGGCGGTCTGCGCCACCGACTCGGGCTCCATGCAGGAGGAAATGAACGTGCTCGGCGTGCCGTGCGTGACCATGCGCTTCGGCAGCGACCGCAGCGAGTCGGCCATGAACGGCGGCAACCTCATCGCGCCGCCGGTGCACACCAAGCTCATCGTGAAGATGATCGAACACGCCTGGGACAACAAACAGATGCGCGGCGCGTCCCAGATTTACGGTCACGACGTGAGCAAGGCCTGCATCGATTCGGTCGAGAATGTTCTGAAGACCGGAGACGTGTTCCGCAACGACGAAGACCGCCTGGGTCTGTAGGCGTTCCCAGCCGCCGCGCGTTCGGGCATACTTTGGCGTGATGACCCTTCAGCAAACCCGCGAACGGCTGGCACTCGCCCTTATCGTGCTGCTGCCGTTTCACGCGTTTTTGGTGACGGCGGCCACCCGTGTCCTCAGCGGACCGGGTCACGCCCCGCTGGCGGCGCTCGCGCTTTGGAAGGAAGTGGCGGTGCTCATGCTCATGGGCATCGTATTCGCCGAACTGGTTGCCGACCCGGCCGCGCTCAACCGCCTGCGCCGCATCGATCCCATCGATCGCATCACCTGCCTGTTCGCCATGCTGGCGCTCATCGTCACCTGGGCGCATTTCGCCGGCTGGGGTCCGCTGCTGTACGGCGCCAAATACGATCTGCTACCGCTCATCCTGCTGGCGGTACTGAAGCTCGTGCCGTGGTCCAAGGCGTTCGGACGCCACGCGCTCAGTGCACTTCTCTGGACCGGTGCCGTCGTCGCGCTCCTGGGCTTCGTCATGCTCGTGCTGCCGCAGAACGTCTTCACCATGCTCGGCTATTCGGATCTGCACTCCTTATATGTGGCCAATGGGCCGCTGGCTCCGTTCCAGCAACTGGGGGGCAGTGCCATCCGCCGCATGCAGAGCGTGATGAGCGGGCCCAATCAGCTCGGCATCTGGATGCTGCTGCCGCTGTCGGCCGCGTTCGTCGCGCTCATCCGTACGGTGAGGGAAAAGCTCAACTGGACGCGCATGGGCGCGCTGGCGGTGCTCGCGGCCGCGCTGACGCTCACGTTCTGCCGTTCGGCATGGATCGGTGCCGCTGCGATCGTGGTG
>DAORHV010000189.1:0-2563 GCA_035438175.1 Candidatus Peribacteria bacterium | reverse complement strand
TGTTCAATTTGGGCATTTGGTCGGGTTTGTGGAACTGGCTGATCGACGATCTTGGCTTCGTGACGACCGGCGGCAAAATCCTGCTGCTCATCACCGCGTACTACGCCATCCGGTATTTCATTTTCTGGCTGCGTTTCACGTATGCCTGGCATGCTTCCAAGAAGCTCGTCTGCGTGAAGGTCATCCTCCCGCGCAGCGACTCCAAGATCGACCAGGAGAAGCGCACCGAAAAGGATTTCAAGGAAAAAATCGCCATCATGGAACAGCTGTTCCGCGCGTTGTACGAAGTGAAGGATCTCACGGTGTGGCAGGTCATCGAGTACTGGATCACGCGTTTCATCACCATCAGCTTCGAGCTCGTGGTGGAAGAAGGGCTCATCTCGTTCTACGTGCTGTGTCCCAAGCGCCTGGAGTCCATCGTGGAAAAGCAGATCACGTCGTTCTACCCCAACGCCGAAGTCATTCCGAAGAAGACGCCGGACATCTGGCCCAAGGGGTACAAGCTGGTCGGCTACAACCTGCTGTGCCGCAAGTCGTACGAGTTCCCGCTGCGGTTCTACGACCACATGCAGGACGACCCGCTGAACGACATCGTCAACGTGCTCTCCAAGCTGCACCCCGACGAAACCGCCACCGTGCAGGTCATCATTTCGCCCACGTTCACCGAGCACTGGTCCAAGCGCATCAAAGGCATCGCCAGCGAGAGCTTCAAGGGCCACAAGAAAAGCTGGATCACCAAGATCCCCGGACTGGGCTTCATCGGCGTGTTCATCAACATGATCACCAGCGACGACGCGGCCAAGAACTTCGCGCCGGGCGCCAAGGGCGGCGACTCGTTCGTGCGTATGATCCAGCCCGAGGAAGAGCTCTACAAGCGCATGGGTGAGAAGGCCGGCATGTCCGGCTACCACACCACCGTGCGCGTGCTGGCCGCCGCCAAGACCTGGGAGCGCGCGCTCGACATCACCAACAACCTGCAGGTCGCCTTCAACGTGTTCAAGGACATGTACGGCAACTACTTCCGGAACCGCCGCATGATGACGGACTTCATGCCGCTCGAGCTGAACCAGAAGCTCATCTACCCGTTGTGGCTGCGCCGCATCAACGGTTACGCCCACCCGCGCAACCTGCTCACCGAAAAAGAACTGGCGTCCATCTACCACTTCCCGGACAGCCGCTACAACACCATCCCGAACATCGACTGGGTCAAATACAAGATCCTCCCGCCGCCGCCGGTCGAATTCAAGTCGGGCGTCCAGCTCGGCATCAACCGCTTCCGCGGTTTGGAAACCATGATCCGCTTCATGGACAAAGACCGCACGCGCCACCAGTACATCATCGGTAAATCCGGTTCGGGTAAGTCCGCATTGCTCAACTGGCAGTCGCGCCAGGACATCGCGAACGGCGCCGGACTGTGCATCGTCGACCCGCACGGAGACCTCATCGAAGATGCTCTCGCCCACACGCCCAAGGAGCGCGCCAAAGACGTCATCGTGTTCGATCCGGCCGACACCGAGCGCCCCATGGGTCTGAACATGCTCGAGGCCAAAACGTCGGAGGAGAAAGACCGCGCCTCGCTCGACGCGATGGAAATCTTCATCAAGATGTTCGGTAACGAAATCTTCGGACCGCGCATCCAGCACTACTTCCGCAACGGCTGTCTCACGCTGATGGACGACGAGGAGGAGGGTGCCACGCTCATTGACGTGCCGCGTCTGTTCGTGGATGACGAGTTCCAGCGCTACAAGGTCAGCAAGTGCAAGAACTCTGTCGTACGCGGCTTCTGGAGCAACGAAATGGCCAAGACGGGAGCGCGCGAAAAAGAGGAAATGATCCCGTACTTCTCGGCCAAGTTCGGTCCGTTCGTGACCAACGCCACCATGCGCAACATCATTGGACAGCCGAAGTCGGCGTTCAACATCCGCGAAGTCATGGACACCGGCAAGGTGCTGCTGGTGAACCTGTCGAAGGGAAAAATCGGCGACACCAACGCTCAGCTGCTGGGACTCATCTTCGTGAACAAAGTGAACATGGCGGCCATGAGCCGCGCCGACATCCCGCAGAAAGACCGCAGGCGTTTCTATCTGTACGTCGACGAGTTCCAGAACTTCATCACCGACGCGTTCGCGACCATCCTCTCCGAAGCCCGTAAGTACGAACTCGGTCTGGTCATGGCCCACCAGTACATCGGCCAGCTGGTCGGCAAGACCGAAGGCTACGGACAGGCCAGCTCCAAAATGCGCGACGCCGTGTTCGGTAACGTGGGTACCATCATGAGCTTCAAGATCGGCGCCGAAGACGCCGAGTACATGGCCAAAGAAATGGCTCCGGTCGTATCCGAACAAGACGTCATCGGCATCCCGAACTTCAACTGCTACGTAAAGCTGAACATCAACAACACCACGTCGCGTCCATTCTCACTGGCGACCATTTACGACGAGTCCGACCGCAACGAGAAGCTCGGCGCGCTCATCAAGGAATACAGCCGCATGAAGTACGGCCGCAAGAAGGTGTTCGTGGACCAGGAGATCGAGGATCGCATTGGAATCGCGAAGTAGGGACG
>DAORHV010000188.1:0-2571 GCA_035438175.1 Candidatus Peribacteria bacterium | reverse complement strand
GTGAACAAAAAGCACTTCAAGATGCCGTCCGAGCTGACCGTGTTCGATCCGTTCTGCGGCACCGGCGTCATTCCCATCGAGGCCATGCTGCGCGAGTGGCACGTGCTGGCGTCGGACAAGGAACTGAAGGCCGTGAACGGCTGCACCAAGAACGTGGAGTGGGTGCGCAAGACCTACAAAGTACCCAAGAAGAAGCTGGACGTTACGGTCTGGAAGCACGACGCCACCAAGCCGTTCGAGCTGAAGGAGCCGCCGCACATGATCGTGACCGAAGGCTCGCTGGGACCCAACATGAAGAGCCGTCCGATGCTGAAGGATATCGAGCGCCTGTCCAAGAACGCCGAGGAGCTGACCGAGAAATTCCTGGCCAACTGCGCCGAATCGCTGCCCGGCGTGCCGGTCGTGATGACGTGGCCGGTGTGGTACTCATCCAAGCGTCCGGTCATGCTGACCAAGGCGCTGAAGGTCTGCGAGAAGCTCGGCTACAAGCCGGTGCTGCCGCCGCACACCATCGGAGGAACTCGCTCCACGCTACTCTACCGCCGCACCGACCAGTTCGTCGGACGTGAACTCGTGTTGCTCGAGCCGGTCGCCAAGGCCTGAGCGCAGGGCCATCTCGTTCCCCCGCTCCGTTTTGCCTTCCTTCCGTTCGCCGGCTGTCGCCACTGCGGCCAAGGTTGCCGTGATCGTCTTTTGCGTCGGACACATGGCTGCCATCGCCGCCTACCTGTTGCCGCAGAACACCGCGTCGGCCCGCTGGAACGCCTTTGCCGTGAATGCGTTCAACTCTGCGCGGCCGTATGTACTGAGCCTGAGCCAATGGCAGAAGTGGGATATCTTCTCGCCCGATCCGCTGCGCCGCGTTTCCGAATACAGCGTGGATGTGAACGAAGCCGGTGGATGGCGCACGCTGAAGACGCTGAGCTTCCAGACCATCCCGGCCTACGAACGCGCCAAGGAACTGAAGATTTTGAGCCGCCTGGAAGACAATTGGCAGGACATGTCCGCGACGTTTCTGCGCGGCGAATGCGAGGCGCTGCCCGAAACGGCCGGCCGCCAGCTGCGGCTGACGGCGCACTCGTTCATCCTGCCGAAGGAATTGCATGAACTCACGAAATTCTCGGACGCACCGCGCCAGATGACCGACAAAACGCTCGGTACCTACCAATGTCCCGCATGAAGCGCACCGCCTCCGCCAACGGCAATCCCTGGACGCACATCGAGCGCTTCTGGTTCCGGCGCGTCTCGGCGGCCGGCTTCGGCATGATGCGCGTGGCCTACGGCCTGGTCTCGCTCGGCGTGTTCGCGACCCAATGGAGCAACGTTACCCGCTACTACTCGGATGCCGGACTGATGCCGCATTCGGCGCTGTCGTACTTCCTGCGTCCGGACTTCCGTTTCTCGCTGCTGGATTGGGTACCCGTCTCCGGAGTGACGTGGCTCTATTTGGCGCTACTCGTCTCCCTCGCGCTGGTCATGCTGGGAATCTGGACCCGTGCTGCGCTGGTGGTATCCACGCTGCTCCTCTTCTCGTTCCATGAATACAACCCGGTACTGCTCGATGGCGGCGACACGACGCTGCGGCTGATCGCGTTTTTACTGCTCCTCTCGCCGTGCGACAGAACATTCACGCTCAGCAATCTGCGGCTGCGGATGAAGCGCGTGGTGGCGCATGGCGCCGACCAGCCCGCCGCCGACCGTACGATGGCGATTTGGCCGTACCGGCTGCTGCTGTGGCAGCTGGCGTGCATTTACCTGAGTTCCACCTGGGAGAAAATCAGCGGCACCACCTGGAACGACGGCTCGGCGGTCGCGATCGTCATGCACCACACCGACTTCTCGCGTCTCCCGGCGCATGTGGCGGATCTGCTGACACCGCTGAGCCCGCTGATGACCTCCTTCACGCTGGTGGCGCAATCCAGCTGGCTGCTGCTCCTGGTGCTTCCCGTGCTCACATGGTTCACGCCGCTCCCCAAGCGCCTGAACGGCAGCGTGAAGCGCACGGTGCTGTGCGCCGGATTCCTCATGCACCTCGGGATCACGCTCAGCATGGACGTGGGGATGTTCTCGTACGTCATGTTCACGGCTTACCTTGGATTGCTGCTGGATGAAGATTTCCGCGCCACCCGTGAACTGCTGAACCGCGGCGACGAGCGCATCGTGGTGCTGTTCGATGGCACCTGCGGCCTGTGCCGCCGCAGCGTGGTGGTCTTGAAAGTACTCGATTGGCTGCACCGCCTGGAGTTCGCCGACTTCACCGATGAGCATGTGCGCAAGGAGCACCTCAAAGGCCTCCTGGACTTCGGCCTCATCGAGCCGCAGGTCGAATCCCGGCTTGACGAAGCCGACGACGGGCACCACCCAGTAACCCGTGATGATGACGTGCGGACGCAGGTAGCCCGCGACGGAGACGAAGTCGCGGGCGAGGCCGATCTCCTCTTCGGTTTCGCGCAGCGCCGCCGCGAGCGGCCCCGCATCCGTCGACTCGAGGCGACCTCCCGGGAAACTGATCTGGCCCGCGTGTCGCTTGAGCGCACTCGCCCGACGCGTCGGCAGCAGCGACAGCCCCTC